>PWFY01000038.1 GCA_003554235.1 Candidatus Aenigmatarchaeota archaeon | reverse complement strand
TTCTGTCACTTCCCTATTGGGAGTAGAAGCAGAATGCGTGGAGCTGGATGTGGTGGAAATACACGGAAAAGAAAAACTGAACCTTTGAGACGACGGTTTCTTTAACTTTAATCCTTTTCAGCCTTCTTAAGATAGACCTCGATCCTTGCACCACCAAGTTCTGAGTCACCCACTTCCACCCTGCCTGAATAGGCACTTACTATGTTATCTACAAGATACATACCAAGACCAGTGCCGCCGTTTTCACCGTTTCTATATCCCTCCTCAAATATCTTCTCCCTTTCATCACAAGGAATGCCCCTCCCATCATCCTCTAAGGACACGAGAAGTTCATCCCCCATATCTTCTGTAGAAACTCTTATCCTTTCGCCGCCCGAATGCTTCACAGAGTTCTGAATTATGTTATGAAAGGCTTCCTCTAAAAATTCTCCAGCATATATTTCTTCATCCTGAACCCTGTATTCAACATCCCAGTTATCCATCAAAGCCCTATCAAAAGAAGCCCTAAGTATATATTCTAGGCTTCTCTGCCGTATTTCCTCGCCTTCTGCCTCGTGCATAGTTCGAACCTTGTTGATCACATCCTCCGCCTCACATAGAGCTTCCTGGGCTCTTTCAACATATTCCCTAACCTCTTCTGAAAACTCCATATCCCCAATTTCCTCTTTCAAAAGCTCATGATATCCATTTGAAATCTGTATCTTATTTTTCACATCGTGTCGTATGAGAGAGTGAAGTAGTTCAGTTTTCTTCTCTGCCCTTTTCCTCTCCGTTATGTCCTTGGAAAAAACAACCACACGATCCGAGTCAAGTGGATTGTAAGTTCTGAGAGACCACTTTTCCTTACTCCTAAAAGAATATTCCTTCTGTACAGATTCCCTGTCTTCAAGAACTCTTTCAAATATCTCTATCAGATCTTCCATTTCCTTTTCTGAATGTATATCCCCAAGTCCTTTATCTAGAACATAATCTTCTTCAGGATCTGGTATCTTTCCGTCTTCAGACAGCCGTTCGAGATGCTCTCTGTTGGCAAAGACATACTTCATTTCATCATCGATGACATAAACAGAGTCCTCGACAGAATCAAATATTTCCTCGAGCATCGTTCCTTCACCAGCCTTCTTTTTCATAGGAAGTTAATTCTCGAAAAAACTTATAAGTATTAGATGACCAGACCCTTTAAATTAGCCGGGCCAGAAAGATATCAGCCTTCGCACTACCAGTATTTAAACTTTATAAATCAAGAAGGAAAATGGTTAGGTATATAAATCCCCCTGAGTAATGAATTTTGGGTGTGTAACAATGAAAGGATCAAAAGGAAAAATGCACGGAACTAGAAGGAAGTTGAGGAATAGAGAAGATGTATCCCCTAACAAGTTCCTGAAGGACTTTGAGCCAGGTGATAAGGTCCAGATAAATATAGAACCATCTTCACACAGCGGAATGCCACATCCAAGATTTCAAGGAAAGGTCGGAAAGATACTGGGAAAAAGAGGTCAGGCCTTCCAGTTAAAGATAAAGGAAGGGGGCAAGGAAAAAGAGTTCAACATAACCCCAGAGCATTTGCAAAAGGTCGAAAACAGTTGAGGTGTCTAAATGGAAGTTATTGAAAAAAAACCGGTTCCAGCTGCTGAAGCGAGGAATTCAATGTCAAAGAAAAAAGGAGATGAAAATCTATCCTATGAACAGAAAATCTGCATGGACTTTCTCCAAAAAAACGTAGATATGAATGTGACGGATGCCAGGAAACTGATGAAGGATATCCAGGAAGTAGGTAGAATAAAGGCAAGGCAAGCAGCAATGATAATAAATATCATGCCCAAGGAGAAGAGTGGGCTTAGGCTAATCTTCTCAAAGGAAAGGACAAGCCTTTCCGAGGACCAGATGGAAAAAGTACTTGAAATCCTGGACAAATATAGATAAGTACCAACCGATTCTCGTGATAATATGTCTGAAGAGAAAAAAGATGAAAATGCAGTAGTTTTAGACTTTATGCCTACTGGAAAGGTTTCAGAAAGCAGAAGCGAACCCACTGCTCAGGTTATAGGAAACAGATATTTCTCTTTGCTTGAGGTTGTACTGCGTGAAGGAAAAAAAGTGGAGCCAGGGGATGTGTTATACATAGGCGAAGGAAAGAGGGAAGATGTAAAATATATAAAGAAAAGTATCACCATGGACGAGCTCACTACCATGGCCAGAGAAGAGCTTGAAGAAAGGCTCGATGATCTCATAGAGAAAAACGAAGATAGGTTTGTGGACTTCTTCAACAATTCAGGGCCTGTCACACCCAGAATGCATCAACTAGAGGTCCTACCAGGTGTTGGGAAGAAACACATGTGGGATGTAATAGATGAAAGAAAAATCGAAGAATTCAAATCTCTGGAAGACATAAAAGAAAGAGTATCCCTTCTTCCAAACCCTAAAAAAATAATCAAAGAAAGGATTACAGACGAACTCTGGGGCGATGAAAAGCACTACATATTTACTGTCCCGAAAAACGAAGACTAGTTACCTACCAAACCTTCTTTCCCTTCTAGCATAGTCCTGGACCGCCTTTTCAAAATCCTCGGCTGTGAAATCGGGCCATAGCTTTTCAGAGAAATAAAACTGTGAGTCTGCGACGTCCCACATCATAAATCCTGCACTATTGTGTGGTTCTCCTCCTGTTCTGATCATAAGGTCTACAGGCGGAAGGTCGGAAGTATAGAGATTTTCTTTGATTTTTTCTGGTGTAACTTTGACCTCGCTGCTTCTGGCCTCTTCCACCATACCTTTGAAGGCCTCCAACATCTCAACCTTACCGGAATAGGAAACTAAAAGATTCAGATAGTGTTCTGAGTAGTCTTCCGTGGCCTCCATAGCCCCTTCGATGGCCTCGACCACCCTCTGAGGAAGGGTTTCCCTCCAAAGCCCTAGAACATTTATCTTGACCTTGTTTTCATGTATTCTCTCATCGTCCTTTATTTCTTTAAAGTTGTTTTCAAAGAGGTCCATGAGGTGCTCGATCTCCCTTTCAGACCTCTTCTCCACATTATCAAGTGAGAGGGCCCACATTGTGGTATACTTTATGCCCATCTGAAGGGCTTGTTCAAGTACTTCCTCTACAGTTTCCTCACCCCTTTCGTGCCCTTTGAACGGGTCAAGGGACTTCTTCTTTGCCCACCTCCTGTTACCATCCATTATAATTGCCACATGGTCTGGTTTTTGGTTTATAGATATCACCAAACTTTGTATTGGAGAGGGTTTTTTATAAGCTTTTAAAACACCTAAAGTATATTTAAACTCGCCCACAATCCTAAAGGTATGTTCCCTTACTTGGGATTCTCTATTGCATTAGTAGGCTCAACAGTTGCCGGTATAATGGATCTAAAGACAACCGAAATACCGGACGAAGTATCCCTGGGAATGGTATTCTCCGGCCTCCTCCTGCACCTCATGTGGTCTG
Organism: Candidatus Aenigmatarchaeota archaeon; assembly: GCA_003554235.1. Classification (GTDB taxonomy): domain Archaea; phylum Aenigmatarchaeota; class Aenigmatarchaeia; order PWEA01; family PWEA01; genus PWEA01. Next base: position 458 of record PWFY01000038.1, on the reverse strand, counting down.
TTGTTGAAAGAAACCCAATATATATATTCAGTTCTGCAGCTGTAGGCTCTGTTTTTTTCACCTTTAGTCTTTTGATGTATCTCGGAGGACAGTGGGGCGGTGGAGATGCAAAGGTATTAACAGGACTCGGAACACTCCTGCCTTCTGCACCGATATTCGCATCACCAGATCTGGTTGTACCTTTCAGTCTTGTGCTTGTACTGAACATCTTTTTTGTAGGAGCAGCATACATGCTGGTATATTCGGTGGGACTAACGGTTATCAAAAGAAAAGTATGGAAAGATTTCTTACAGAAAGTCAGAAAAAAATGGAAGAAAAATATAATAATGTCCCTCATACCCATTATTTTAATTTTGTTTTTGACTGTAATCACAGGATGGGGCCCACACATAATTCCTTTGATACTACTGATTCCAACGATACTCCTCCTGTTATTGCTCCCGAAATTCCTAAAATCA
>PWFY01000075.1 GCA_003554235.1 Candidatus Aenigmatarchaeota archaeon | reverse complement strand
ATCTTTTTCCATGTCCTCTTTTTCCTCGTAATTGTCAACTGCTTTGAATATCTCTTCCTTGTTGTATACCCACTGTTGGATACGCCAAGGTCTACCGTCGTATAGTGTTACGTCTTCTGACTCCGTACGGATCAAGTCCATATCCTGCAGCATGTAAAAAACAGCCCTGTCGTCTTCCTCCAGAATATTGTCAAGGGTCTTTCCCTGGAAACCAAAGAAGTTTGAAATCCTTTCGGCCTCTTCGGTCAGATCGATGGGATTCTCGCATTTGCTCTCTCCATTGAACCTGTGCTCCATGGCCTTCTGTAGATCTTCTGGCTTCACGATCTTTTCGGAGTATCCATTGTTTTTTTGATGCATGGACACAAGGTTTTAACCCTGAAGCTTAAAAGTTTTTCTGAAGTACTGAACAAACCGGTGGATAGAACGAAATGAAAACTCCTGATATATAAAATTTTAACTGATAAACAATAGTAAAGTGGTTGGAAATGTCGAACTTCTGTGAGATGATTGGTATATTTGCAAACAACTGCCAAGGATTGGAGGATTTCAAAGAAACCGAAGAACTAAAGGTCTATGGAAAACTTGAAAGAAGGTTCAAAAAAGCCTTGGGAAGACACATACCCTTTCTGGATATCCCTAAAGAATATGGAGCATTAACAAGGTACGAAGGCGGTGGGCTGGAGATGTATTTCAAAGAGGGTGCCAAGAAGTATGGAATCCCCATCGAAAAAATCGGAAAGTATGTCCCTGTGGAGTTCTACGAGAAAGATCTCAACAACTGGGAACTTGCAAGGAGGGGCATAGGAACCATCAAGGAGTACGACGAAAAGATAAGTTTCGAGGATCTATTTGGCGAAAAGATCTATGAACGGAAGAAATCATGCTATCAAAATTAAAAACAGGCCCAAGGGGCTTTTCATATTCTTTAACTACTTATAGGTTACAAAAATACATAAGCTTTAAATAGTATAAACGGTATAGTATATGTGTCACTAAAAGATAGTCACAAAATGTGATATTATGGCTTCATACAATGAAAGACTTGAAAAACTAAGGGAAATGGCAGAGGATGTAGAAAATGGGGAGTACGGTCCTGATAGTATAAAGGTAACAAAGCCCTCGAATGTGGAAGATTACAGGGGACATGTCTTTGAGTTTTGGGTCCAGGAAGAGGAAAGTATAGTAGACGAGCCTGATTACAAGATAACTGAAAAAATACAAGACCCGGACTACATAGAAAAGGAAGACTGGAAGGCGAGGCCGGGTGACGTCTATCTAGATTCTTTTAGAACCGATATAGAAAGCAAAGAATATATAACTCCCAGCGACAGAGCCAGAAACTTGGAAGACATGATGAAGGATATGGATCCAAAAAATATCAGAGGTGAGTTAGTAGAAGACAAAGAATCCGGGGGTGCAGAAGGAGATCCCGAGGAATACTTTAAGAACGTCAAGGTAAGGACGGATCACATAGAGAACCTGGAGAAGATCAGAGAATATATAGAAGAAAAGGAAGGTAGTGGACTTTCAGGAAGGTCAGGAGTGAATCCAAGGCTTAAATAATTTTATAACAGTTATTTTAGCGAATATATCCGAACTACGGCCGAGAATCTGGTTTGGGGTGTTTGGTATGGAACAGAAAAGCTTCGAGGAAGAGGATGTGGAAGAGATGTTCGAATATCTCGAAGGAAATATAGAAGAAATTTCCTATGAAGAAATGGAATACTTTGCGCCTGTACAGGGAAACGGCAAAAGAAGTAAGAGGATCCTTTACTCCATGAAGGATGAACTGGAAAACACAGGCGAAGAAAAAAAGTATTTCGTAGGAAACACAAACAAACTGGTCTGGGATAGTTTTTTCGAGGCGTGGAGAAGGGAAGTAAAGGATGAGAGAAGTTCAGACTACATAGATTTTGCAAAAAAACTTCTGGAAGAAACGGATACTGAAATAACCGATCTGAAAATAAAAAATGATGAAAACGGTGGCCTGAAAACCGATTTTTCACTCAAGAGAGGAGGAAGGGTGGTAGAAACGTATACAGTCAAACAGAGACAGGCCAACATACCTGCTATATTCCTTTTTGCTTCACTGGGAAGCGAGAAACCAAGGATCGAAGAGGATCTTCTTCTTTCGAAGGAACAGCTTTCTGATAAGGGTGCATTTGAAGCCGTTGAGCCCGAAAACTATGAACTTGCCGAACTGGATCTGAGTAAAATGGAACTGGAAAGTTCAGAAGTAGAAGAAAATCTATACGAGGATTGGAAGTTCAAAGACTATTTTAGAAGTGAGGGGAAAACCCAGAGCAACAAATACCAAAAGTTCTTAGGCTTTGATGTAGGAAGAAAGGGAAGGTATATGCCCTTTACAGTCGGCGATACCGACGAAATGCTTCTTAAGGAGTTCAGCAAACGCAAAGAGGACAAAATAACCGATATATGGAAAGAATGGAAGGATGCAGGGGTAGATGAAAACATATTGAACATGAGTACTGTCAAAAAAGAAGGTCTTGAAAACATAAGAAACATGGACGAGGTTACATTACCGGCCAAAATCTTACTGAAGGCTCATGCTGACGAGAAGACAGACTTCGATATAAACAAAGACTTTGAAATCCTTACAGATCTCACAAGAGACAGTGAAAGAAGGTACGACGTAATAAAAATAGGCTCCGATGAGGATATTATAGAAGGTATAACACCATACAGGCCTACAAACGTTTACGTGAGATTGGGCCAAGATTTCTGTGAGTTAGATGAGCACAACAGATTTATCAAATCATACGTCCCGAGGTTGAAAGAAGGGTTGAAAACAAACGTAGGGGACTCCGGACGGAGTATGCCCTATGCATAGAGCCCGTTATAAGAGACAAGTAAAACTGCAGATCCCGGCTACTGCTTGAACTTTGCTAACAGTTATTAAGAAGAAATCCAAAAAGAGATATATGGAGCCGAAAGATATTTCCAAACTAGGCCTCTCTCTTCTACTGAGCTTTAGCACAGGCTTCATCGGATCTTTCTTTACGTCTATGACTGTGGACACATGGTACAGAGGCCTTGAACTGCCCTGGTTTGCACCACCGGGTTCAGTTATAAGTGCGGTTTGGATAACCCTCTATGTATTGATTGGTATATCATTCTACCTTGTCATTAAGAAAGGCCTCTCGAACAAGGCCGTACGGTTGGCGTCGGGTATTTTCTGTGTACAGCTCTTCCTTAATGCCATCTGGTCCTACCTCTTTTTCGGACTAACATCACCACTCTACGGTCTGATTGGTATAGTATCACTATGGATAGCAATAGCAGCTACAATATATGTCTTTTACCAGGTCTCAAAAAGGTCAGCATATCTTTTAATTCCTTATATAGCCTGGGTCACCATAGCGATGGCGATAAACTACAGTATATATGTATTAAACTAATATAGGCGTTTAGAACACCTCTTTTACGGTTGCAGAATTCCGCTATGAATCTAACCTTATCTCTTCTACAGATCGGAGCCAAAAAACAAGGTTTTTGTAGTTTGAGAAACAACTATTACTGGTAGACATGGTCAAAAGATTTTTCGAATGTCAGGTATGTGGAGACATACACTACGGTGAAAGTGGACCGGCAATCTGCCCTACCTGTAGCACAGAAGAAGCCTACGAAGAAGTGGAAATAATAGAGGCAAAAGAGGCGATGGATCTTTGAAAAGTATCGGGGCAGAAATAAAGAAGATATGGAAGGAGACACACGATGTAAGGACACTTCACCTTGAACCAGATGAGGATATAGACTTCATTCCTGGACAGTACTGCCTTGTATCCATACCGGGGTCCGAAAAACACAAAGACATGAGGAAACCCTTTACCTATGCAAGTTCACCAACGGAAGACTACGTGGAGCTCACAGTCAAAAAAATAGGAGATTTCACCACGGCTCTACACGGCCTGGACGTGGGAGACAGGCTGGTTCTGGAAGGACCCAGAGGCGAGTCGTTAAACTTTGATAAAAACACGGAAAGGGATGTAATCT
>PWFY01000063.1 GCA_003554235.1 Candidatus Aenigmatarchaeota archaeon | reverse complement strand
CTTTACTTTTTCTTTTATCTTCACCTGTTTCCTCCTTGTTCTCCATGCCCTTTCTCAACCTCTTTATAATCCCGGAGACGTTCCTCCCCTTCGTAGGTCTTACAACCTTTTCCCCCATCCTTTCGTCTATAAGCTCCTCACCAAGCTCCTCCAATGCCTCGGCTATCTTCTTCTTCACCTCTCTTTTAGTTTTTTCTTCTATGTTTTCCATACTATCTGCCAATTATTATCTCATCGTCTATAAGCTTTATTTCGACCCGTCCCTTTGCCGAAGACATACCCAAAACGAAGTCATCGTCCATCCTTATGTCTACATCATCGGCGACTTTACCTATGAACCTTGCGGAATGTTTTTGATCTTCTGTTTCATCAACATATACCATCAGCTGCCTTCTCTTTCCTTCCCTCACTTCGATGGTGTAGGTTTCTTCTGAGATCCTTTCGGGTATCTCAGCGTTTATCATCTTATAACCTTCTCCGTTTTTGTAAGAGCTGTATGCTCTGTATATACCCGACAAAACCACCTCATTTACTTCATCCAGCTGGTTTTCCATTATTGTTTCTCCGGCGCTCTCTTCCAGTGTCGAGAAGGATATGTAGAGCAGCACGGTTACTATTATACTTATTGCAAACAACGTCATCTGCTCTAGGGAGAGGTATTGGCCTTTCTGTTTCATAGTACCTGAAGCTATAATATCCTTAACTCGACCACATTCACAGTAAACCCGTTTATATCCCTCTCTTCTGATCTTTCTATAATCATAGTTGTCCTCTCACCTCTTATGCTGTTTCTTCCTGTCGAATCTATCCCTATTCTATTATCGGGTTCGCCCTCCACAGTCATGTTTTTGTAATAAAGGTTGAACTCTATATTGTAGTGATTGTCCCTTCCTTCCGCCCTCCCGACTATAACATCTGGGTCCCTTGTTATTGGGTCCTCGGTTCCCGGTGTCCCGACTATTGTTATATCCCTTCCTTCCGCCATCAATCTTCCTGTGGTCTGGAAACTGAGGGTTACATTGTCAAGCGATCCCAGTGGGCCGTCCTCTATCTCAAGCTCCGCGTCCCCCGGCAGATCAATTTCCATTTCATATCTACCGCCCCTTCTGGCTATTTCCTTTATATTTTCGTTGATGTCTCTTATCAGCTTTTCCATCCTCTGGAACTCTCGTTGGTCTCTGGACTTTTCAAGGATTTCCGTTCCCCAGAGATATGCAGAGGTCGATACTGCAAGTATCACACCGGCTAGAAGCATGGCTGTCAAAACCTGCTGTCCTTTTTTGTTTTTTAACCATGGGAGTTCGTCGAGCATCTCTTTATAATTACAGAGGATATTATAAAACTATTAGTCCTCCGAGAAGTAAATTTAGAAATAAGAAAAAGGGGAGTGTGTTCTGTCAACTGAGCTCTGCCTGCGTTGATAACCGCCAACTGCTGAATGTCTAACAACTGAACGTCTGACTTGCTGCCTCGTCGCCGTCGACTCTGATGGTCAAACTGAGCGGTGCTGGGATCTCATTGTCGAAGGGATCATCATCCCATTGATCCATTATGTCTTCTACTCCACTGGTCCAGTCGATAGCGAAGCCGTTGTCCTGTAGTGTGTCGTCTATGTACAGGTCTATTTCGTCCTCATGGAATTCCACATCTGCTCTGTTCCTCAGGTAGATTGCTGTAATGTTGTCTCCTTCACAGTTGTGCGTGTCAAACGGGATGTATTCCCTGGCCTGATCGATGAATCTTTCCATCTCTTCTTCTCCCATCCTTTCCACGTCTTCCTGCATCATCGTCATCCATGCGAAGACACCTGCTACAAGTACTATGACTATCAGCAGCAGCATGATAACTGCTATTACAGGCGTAACACCTTTTCTTTTCATAGTATCAGTTAACCTTAATTTAGTAGCTACTATTTAAATATTTACCAGGCTGGCCGTTTAATAGAACCTTTACTCTCCTTCTCTCTTCTTTTTTAGCCTTGCCCGTGGACTCTCCCTTTCCCTCCTACTGCTCCTCCTACCTTCGGGCCTTCTCCCCTCTCTCTCCTCAGACCTATTGCTCTTTACCCTTACCTTGGGTGTCCTACTGCTCTTTATGCTCTTCTGTAAATCCTTCATAGACTTGACCATCTCTTCATTCTTGTCTATAAGGCTCTTGTTCAGTTCCACAAGCTTCCCCAGGTCTTCCGAGGCTCCTGTGGAAACACCTCCTTCGCCACCTCTTTTCAGGATGTCCAGGAACTCCTTCCACTGGCCTGTGACCTCGTTTATTTTTCCCGGTATTTTCTCAAGTTCATTTGTCAGCTCGTTGTTGGACCTCACGATCTCCTCGACCATCCTTTGGTTTGCCTTAACAAGGTCCATTATCTCTCTCATGAAACCCTTGGCATCTCCTACCTGCTTCTGTTCTTCGAGTTCATCTATCCTTTTTTCGAGCTTCCTTATCGGAGAAAGAGGAAGTACCTCATACTCTTCGTTGTCGGGTTCTATCTCTACTTCGTCTTCTCCACCCGACCCTGCGTCATTCCCTGACATACTGGTAGATTTGTGAGTCTTACTTAAATATTTTGTGGAGTTTGAAGACAAAAGAAAAAGAGGGGTTGGGGGCGTTTTCATGGAAACGCTATAATCCGCCCATTCCGCCCGGCGGCATTCCGCCGCCCGGCATTCCTCCGGCTCCGCCTGGTGCACCGCCTCCGTCGCTTCCACTGAGCTCTCCTGCGGAAACTACGTCGTCTATTCTCAGGATCATCTCTGCAGCCTCGCTTGCCGACTGTAGGGCCTGCTTCTTGATTCCAAGTGGCTCTATGACACCTTCTTTTTTCATGTCCACGACCTTGCCCTTCTCGACGTTGAGACCGTAGTCCTTTTTTCCTTCTTCGTGTGCAGATCTTATCTCAACGAGTGCGTCCACCGGATCAAGTCCGGTGTTTTCGGCAAGGGTCCTTGGAATTACTTCCAGTGCCTCTGCGAAAGCCCTTATTGCAAGCTGTTCTCTTCCAGACTCAGACTGTGCATACTTCTTCAGTCTGTTGGAAAGTTCCTGCTCCACAGCACCTCCACCTGCAACAATCTTCCCAGACTTCAATGCTGTTATCACACAGTCAAGTGCATCGTTCATGGACCTCTCTGCTTCGTCTACAACGTGTTCTGTGCCTCCTGTGAGTAGAAGCGAAACAGTTCTGGGACTCTTGCAGTCCTGGACATAGATCATTTTTTCTCCTTCCTTTTTCTCTTCAATGGTTCCTGCTTCGCCTAGGTCTTCTTCGCCTAGGTCTTCGAGACTGTTGACTATCTTCCCTTCGCTTGCCCTGGCAAGCCTTTCCATGTCTTCGCTTTTCACACGCCTTACAGCTGCTATTCCCTTCTTTGCAAGATAGTGCTGGGCAACATCGTCTATTCCTTTCTGGCAGAACACGATGTCTGCTCCCGAGTCTACGATGTCCTTGACCATCTTCTTGAGCATCTTTTCCTCCTGGTCCAGGAAACTCTCCAACTGATCTGGTGAAGAGATCTGGATTTCTGCATCTGTTTCTGTCTCATTCACTTCTATGGCTTTGTTTACAAGCGCGATCTTCGCGTTCTTGAGCTTCTTGGGCATGTCTGCATGGACCATCTCCTTGTCTATGATGATCCCTTCTATCAACTTGGAACTGCTGATGCCATCTCCTTCACTCTTCTCTATCTTGATGTCGTCCTTGTCTACTTCCACGTCATCTCCTGCCCTGTCCATTACTGCCTCAACAGCACCTACAGCCAGTTCTGCGTAGTCCTCGTAGGCCTTTTCGGCTGATTTCCCTGTTATCGAAGTCATGGCTATGTTCTTTAAGAGATCACGGTTTTTACTAAAGTCTACTTCGTCGGCGATCTCTTCCAGATGTTCCAGAGACTTGCTTGCAGCAAGGTTGAAACCTCTTGTTATTACTGTAGGATGTATGTCCTGGTCTAGGAGATCTTCTGCTTTTTTTAGCAACTGAGAACCGATCACTACTGCAGTAGTTGTTCCATCGCCAACCTGCTCCTCCTGTGTCTTTGCGACCTCGACCATCATCTTTGCGGCGGGG
>PWFY01000029.1 GCA_003554235.1 Candidatus Aenigmatarchaeota archaeon | reverse complement strand
TGGGTGATGGTCTAACACAAGGATTTTCTTTTCCTTTAACTCGTTGACTACAGAGAGCTGATCCACTGGTATATCAAGGAAAACAATGCTTTTACTTTCCTTGAGAGATTCCAAAAGGCCTTCACTTAGATTTATACCAGGACCATCGTTTGGCATCGCAACGCCTGAGGTTATTTCCTGTATAAGAGCTGCGGAACAAACCCCATCCGCATCCTTATGATAAACAATTGTCGGAGCTTCCATTTCTTCTATGAACTCCCTTACCTTACTGTAGTCCAAATATCTCAACTCCATTGAAAGGATCTTCTTCGTTTAGCCCGGCGTCCAGTGCATCTGCATGGTGAAGTATTTTACCTTCATCGCTCTTTGGAATAGGCTCGTGAGTCTCGCCTCCATGTCCCATTATTATTTCTATAACCTTTTCGGGAAAGTCTTTGGAATAGAGCTCACATGAAATCCAGACGTTGTGATCAAGTAGATAGTCTTTGAATCCATCCATACCGTTGAGTATAAACTTTTTTGCAAGATCGTGTAGCAGTGCAGCAGAAATCAAGCTATCAACGTCCAGATCTTTGTTGTATACATTTTCAAAATTTTCTGATAACGATATACAGAGCTTTGTGACCGAGTATGTATGGTCTATGAGACCTCCTTCGTAGTAGTGATGTCCACCTATCCAACAGGGAATCTTTTCAAAGTCCGATCCATTCTGCTCGAACTTGTCGTTTGATAGCTCAAAGTTTTCTAGAAGCTCCCTGGTCTTTCTTCTTAGTTCTTTGTTTTCTATTTCCTTTGTTAACTCTACCAAATCCTTTAATTCAATTTCACTCACCGTAAACACCTCTGTAACCATCCTCCACCTCTTCTGTGGTAACAAACAGTAGCTGTGCTACCCTTGCATTTTCTTTTATTTCCACCTCTTCATTCATTACCATGAGAATAAATTCGGCCTTACCACTGAAACCTGCGTCCCACACACCTGTTTCAGTCGTGCAGCCCATACGTAGGAGCGACGACCTTGGGAAAACTATTCCGGCTAGGTCGTTGGGCATGTTGAATCTTTCGTTTGTCTTTATCTTGTAAGAACCTTTCTGCAGTTTCCACCACCTGTAGTCGTCCTCCTTGTTTTTCCTTTCCGGTTCAATTTTCTCTGTTTCAGGTATTTCGCGCTCTGAATTAGAAAAGTCAAGTCTTCCTGGTTCTTTGAATCTGTGAATCTCCCCAACGGTGATATCGAAGCCATTGGGCTGAAGGTGTGTTTCCAGATGTGGATAGTCTTCTACCAGTCCCTTTTCTACCTCCTTTTTTATCTGTTTCCTATTTAGAATCATTTTTCCACCTCGAATCCATATCTTACCTTCCATGAATCATGTTCGAACACGTCTTTCTCATGGCTCATCTTTCCAACGACTATATCTGTTACCATTAACCTTTCTTCTATTGTTTCTTTTTGTGCCTCTAAAATGTCGTTCTTGTTTCCATCGAGAAAGAGTTTTACCCTATCTTTTACATGCAACCCCTGTTCTTTTCTAGAAAGCTGAATATCTCTTGTTAGCTCAGAGATAACAGACTCGTTTTGTAACTCTTCCGTCATCTCCATGTCCAAAAATACCTTTCCTTCTTCAAAGTCGCTGCCTGATATCGATTCGGAGGTAGACCGCGTGAGCTCTATATCTTCTTTTTCTATTTTGAAACCCTCCTTTTCAAGACACCCCGTTTCTTTAATTTCTTTTATCTCGCTTTCATTAAGGTTTTCTATTATATCGGCAACTTTCTCTGCTTCCTTTTTGAACTTGGGTCCCAGGTTTGGATACATGGGCTTTGCTTTTAGCTTTGTTTCTACGTCTCCAAAAACAAGCTCCTTTACGTTACCCATTTTCTTTATCAGTTTCTCCATGTTGGCTATGTCCTTCTTTACATCTTTTGTTGTTGATACTACACCCCTTTTAACAGGCCACCTTAGCTTCCTTCCCTCCCTTTCTCTCAATGAAAGAATTTGCTCAACTACATCTCTGGCAATTTCCATATTTCTTTCAAGATCTTCGTCGATTCTTTTTTCCAAGACCTCAGGAAGGCTGCTTAGATGAACACTTTCCTCCCTCCCGTTCAATATATCCTTGTAGATTTTTTCTGTTATATGTGGGACAACCGGGGCTATGATTTTTGTTGACTTCTCAAGACATTCCTTCAGCGTCCACAAGGCCGCCTTATCCCCTCTCCGCGCCCTTTCTCTTATAGACTTTACATACCATCTTGAAAGATCTTCTAGAATGAATTCCCTCCAAACCCTGCAGAAGTTGTGGAAATGCTTGTCCTCGTATCTCTTCCTCCCTTCTTTTACCATTTTTTCAAGGCGGGACAGTATCCACCTGTCTTCCGATTCCAGCTGCTCGGGTTTTTCAACTTCCCCTTCTCTGTAGTCGTCGAGGAACTGTGCTGTGTTCCAGAATACAGAGAAGAGCCTAAATCCCTCATTTTCTATCTCGTCCAGATCTACCTTGGGGTTTTCCCATAGAGGTGAGTTTTCGAGTATCCAGAACCTTGGTATATCTGTGCCCATCCTTTCCATTATTTCATCAGGCTGTATCACATTCCCCAGAGACTTGGACATAGCCTTACCTTCCTCATCCAGAACAAAAGCGTGCATGAGTACTTCCTTTGACGGTGCTTCATCAAACACAAGAACGCTACAGAGCATCAGGTAGTAGAACCACTTCGCTACCTGGTCGCTCCCCTCGACTATAAAGTCCATGGGTCTCAGGCTATCAAAGGGTTCTTCTTCAAAGGGGTAGTGGGTGGATGCAAAGGGTGCGCAACCCGAATCACACCAAACGTCCAGTAGATCACGGGTTCTTTCCATCTCTCCTCCACAGTTGCAATCCCATGTCCACCGGTCTGCCTGTGGCTTATGGGGATCAAAATCCTCTTTCAACCCCCCTACTTTTTTACCCAGTTCACTGAAAGAGCCTATTACTTCCTGGTTTCCACAACTATCACAAATCCATATAGGTATGGGGACCCCCCAGAATCTTTGTCTTGATATGCACCAGTCCCTTCCCTTTTCTAGCCAGTTTTCAAACCTTTTCCTTATCTTGTTTGGTATCCATTTTACCTTTTCGTTTTCTTTGAGCATCTTTAGTTTTATTGGATCTATGTCTATGTACCACTGTCTTGTAGCTCTCTGTATTATCTTGGTTTTACAGCGCCAGCAGAACGGGTATTCATGTTCTATCGTACTGTGGCCCAGAAGAAGACCCTTCTTTTCAAGGTCTTCTAATACTTCTTCATTTGTATCATGTACATAACCACCCTCATATTTACCTCCATCTTCTGTAAACTCACCTGCTTTGTCAACGGGTGAAAACACATCTAGATCATATTTTCTTGTAGCCTCGAAGTCCTCTTCACCATGTCCTGGTGCGGTGTGGACGCATCCGGTTCCCTGTTCAAGTGTCACAAGCTCCGAAGAGTTCAGTATCCTGTGGACGTTCAATGACTCATCAAGCTCCCTGTGTTTTGGAACTTCTTCTTCCAACGGGTGGACATATTCCTTGCCTTGTAAAGATGCTCCGTCGAGTGTGTTCAGTATCTTATACCCGTCTACATCAAGTTTGTCCATGACCTCTTCTACAAGATCCTCTGCCATTATCAAAACACCTTCGTCCGTTTTCACTCTCGCGTACCTGAAGTCAGGATGGAGCAGTATGGCTACGTTTCCTGGTATAGTCCAGGGAGTAGTAGTCCAGATGAGAAAGTATTCGTTTTCTTTACCCTTCATAGGAAATTTAACAAATATTGAATGATCCTCGATCGTTTTGTATTCATCACTTATCTCGTTCTGCGACAGAGATGTCATACATCTAGGGCACCAGTACATAGGCCTTTTTTTTCTGTATATCATGTCCTTTTCTGCGGCCTGTTTGATGAACCACCACTCTGATTCTATATACGAATTGTGGAAGGTTATGTAGGGATCTTCAAAGTTTTGCCATATAGCAAGCCTTTCCATTACATCTTTCCATGTATTTTCGGAGGAAACCGCTCTTTTCTTGCACTCATCTATGAATTTTTCTACTGAAATTTTCTTACCTATATCGGTCTTTTTTTCTATCCCCAGTTTTTCTTCTGTTTTCACCTCGTTTGGGAGCCCATGTGCATCAAATCCTGCCTGATCCCATACGTCATAACCCTCCATCCTTTTGGCTCTCAGTACCGTGTCCTTAACCACCTTGTTTAACATATGACCTAGGTGCGGAGCTCCGGTTAGATAAGGGGGCCCATCGAGGGGAAAAAACCTTTTCTTTCCCT
>PWFY01000074.1 GCA_003554235.1 Candidatus Aenigmatarchaeota archaeon | reverse complement strand
CGGAAGCTTCGAGGCCGACGACAAGGAACTTCACCGTGAGGAGACACACCGTCTCGGCAATATCTTTATACCACAGTCTTCCTACGGCGAGGTCGTGGAGGAAAACTTACAGCCGCTTCTGGAGGAAGTTAACAAGCAAAAGGATGAAATTGCACCCTACGAGCTGGTCTGGGAGCTGGGTAAACGTATGGATGAAACCACTATATGCTACTGGGCCTGGAAGAACAAGATTCCTGTTTTCGTTCCTGGTATCACGGATGGTGCCGTTGGTACGCAGGTCTGGTTTTTCAGACAGGATCACGACTTTACAGTGGATGTATGGAAGGACGAGGACAAGATTTCGGAGATGGTATTTGACGCGGAGAAAACCTCGGGTCTTGTAGTGGGTGGAGGAATCTCCAAACATCACCTCATCTGGTGGAACCAGTTTATAGGAGGCTTGGAAAGGGCCGTTTACGTGACCACAGCACCGGAATGGGACGGTTCCCTCTCAGGCGCTCGACCGGAAGAAGCTATCTCGTGGAGCAAGGTCAAGGAAGAAGGAAAAACGGTGGAGGTGAAAGGCGACGCGACAACTGTCTTACCTTTGGTTGCTTCGGCCCTGTTATAATGGACAAATGACGAATAAAAATAACGTCAATTTTTATATACCTTCCTGGATATAGTTGTGGTGTTATGAGCCTTAGAGATTTTCTCGGGGCTGTGGGAGAGAAAAACATACTTAAGGACTCTGTGAGTCCTGACTATGAACTCCCTGCGCTTGTCTCGAAGGACGAGTCCAAGCCCGTGGTCTTTGAGGATGTGGAAGGTTATCCCGAATGTAGGGTTGTTTCCAACATTGTTTCTACGAGGAAGCTTCTTGCAGAGGCTTTAGGCACTACAGAAAAAAATATAGTACAGGATATAAGCGACTGTCTGGACAAACAGATTGAATGCAGAAAAACTGAACCAAAGTTTGAAAAGGTGGCCGAGAAACCAGACCTCCTCAAAGAACTTCCGATACCCATATTTTACAAAAAGAACGAAAGACGTTATTTTGCTTCGACCATGGTCATAGCCAGAGATCCCGAAACAGGCATACAGAACATGTCTTTCCACCGTATAATGCATCGCGATAAAAACAAGCTTTCTATAAGGATAGTCAAAAGACATCTCTACGATATCTACGAGAAAACGGACGGCCCTCTTGATGTGGCTGTGGTTATGGGTGTACATCCTGCCGTTGAAGTTGCCGCGGCAACCTCCTACTCGCCGGAAATGGACGAGCTGGAGCTTGCAAATGCGTATATGGACGGAGAACTGAAAACAGCGGAGGTGAACGGCCTGGATATCCCTGCGGACGCGGAGGTGGTAATGTTCGGTCGTATAAAAAAAGAAGAAGCAGAAGAAGGCCCCTTTGTCGATCTATCGGACACTTGGGATAAGGTCCGTCAGCAGCCTGTTCTTGTAGTGGACGAGTTGTGGACGAGGGAAAATCCCTACGTAAGGATACTTTTACCAGGAAAGGCCGAACACAAAAACCTTATGGGTGTTCCACAGGAACCCAGGATATACAAGATAGTAAAGAACACGGTCCCTACCGTAAAAAACGTGGTGCTTACACAGGGCGGTTGTTCTTGGCTCCACGGTGTTGTTCAGATAAAGAAGAGATACGAAGGTGATCCGAAAAATGCTGGGATGGCTGCACTGGCGGCACATCCTTCGATGAAAAAGGTAACCATAGTGGACGAGGACATAGATCCTTCAGATTCACAGGAAGTGGAGTGGGCGACTGCAACCCGCATGCAGCCCGACAAGGACATAATACTAATAGAGAGATGCAAAGGTTCTTCACTCGACCCATCACAGGACTACGAAAACAAACTGATGACCAAGTGGATTGTAGATGCTACAGTTCCCTTTGAGGGAAAGAATAGGGATGAGTTCGACAAGGCAGAGCTCCCGGGAGAAGATCTGGAACTGGACGACTACAGGTGATTCGATGGAAACCCATGAGTTCGAAGCAATAAAGGAGCTTTACAATGAAGGCAATGATACTGTACCCGCCCATTCCTTTGATGAACACGTTTTAGAGGTCTATGAAAACGCGAAGGAACTACTGGAAGGGGAGGACGTGGACGAAGAAGTCGTGAAATATTCTGCTCTACTCCACGATGTAGGTAGAAAGTTTTCCCGGGAAGGAGGCCACGCTGAAAAGGGTGCCGAGGTCGCAGAGAATTTTTTGATAGGGGAGCTGGAAAAGGAAGAGGAGCTTGCCAAGAAGGTTTCCGAATGTATAAGACATCATTCAAACAGACCTCACCTCAAGCCCCCTACCAGGGAGGCTGAGATACTATGGGCAGCGGACAAGCTACATGCTACAGGCGCTACGGGTCTTTTCAGGTTTCTTCTCACTATGGGAGCCAAAGACTATTCCACCGAAGAGGCCTTTGAGATATTGAGGGAAAGAGTTTCCGATGCAGAAGAACGGGCCAAGGAGTTTGGTTTTGAAGACCTGCTCTCCGGTCTCAAATCTCTGAAGGATTTTATAGAAATGTACGAGGAGGAGAACTATGCATCTAACTAATGAAGAGGAAAAAATGCTTGAATCGGACAACCAGGCAGTACAGAAGGCCATGAAGTTACTGGTTAAACTGGGTGATATATACGGCGCGGAGGAGATGGTTGAGATAACTTCTGCCCAGGCCTCTGGCGTATCCTACAAGTCCATAGGCGATCCCGGTATCAAGTTTCTTGAAGAGTTTGCAGAAGAAGGCGCCAAGGTCTCCGTTCCGACATTTGCAAATCCCGCCGGGATGGATCTCGATAACTGGGAGGAAATGGGCATATCGGAGGATTTTGCAGAGAAACAGAACAGAATCGTAGAGGCCATGAGAAAAATGGGTATAAATATAACTGCTTCATGCACGCCTTACCTTTGGAGCAACCTGCCTGTGAGAAATGAACATATAGCGTGGGCAGAGTCTTCTGCTGTTTCCTTTGCTAATTCGGTTATAGGTGCAAAGACAAACAGGGAAGGGGGGCCTTCTGCCCTGGCCGCTGCTATAACAGGCAGGACCCCTAAACATGGTCTACATCTCGAGGAGAACAGGAAACCCACACACGTGGTTGATGTTGACGTCGGCCTGGAGAACATATCAGACTTCGGGGCCCTGGGTTCATGGGTGGGTAGAAAGGTAGAAGACGGCAAGCCCTACTTTACTGGTATCGACCATGCGTCCACGGACCAGCTGAAGGCCCTTGGTGCGGCTATGGCAGCATCCGGAGCTGTTGCACTGTACTTCGTTGAAGGAACGACTGTTGACCCCATGGATGTTTCAGGTCTTGAAAAACTTCATTTCACCGACAACGAAATGGATAGGGAGTGCGAAGACCTGACAGATACAGAACAGCCTGATATCGTAGTTTTCGGCTGTCCCCACTGTTCGATAAACGAGATAGAGGACATAGCCGAAGCTTTGGAGGGCAGAAAAATCGACAAGGACCTCTGGGTTCTTACAAGCAAGGCTGTAAAGACCTGGGCCGATCGGATGGGTTATACGGAAACAATAGAGGAGGCAGGCGGTAAGGTACTTTCAGATACCTGCAACGTTGTTTGTCCTTTGGAGGATATGGGATATGGAAATACAGGGACGAACTCTGGAAAGGCTGCAAACTATCTTCCTGGTTTCTGTGAGCAGAAGGTATGTTTTGCCGATAGAGACGAACTCCTTGAAAAGGTGTTAAAATGATTGTAAAGGGAAGAGGTGTAACCGAGGGTAAAGTCGAAGGCGAGATACTGTACTCCAGCGAGCCTATAGGATTTTATGGAGCCGTGGACATAGAGACAGGTGATTTTATAGAGGAGGGGCACGAGCTCGAGGGGGAAAATGTGGCAGGAAAGGTACTTGTTTTTCCCAAGGGAAAGGGATCCACCGTGGGTTCTTATGTACTCTACGGCCTGGCTAAAAACAACAAGGCGCCTGCTGCAGTGGTCAACGAGGAAACAGAGACTATTGTGGCTACGGGTTGTATACTTGGCGAGATTCCCTGTATAGATAGGCTCGAAATACCTCTTGAAAAGTTAAAAACTATGGAAAAGGTACGTATAAACGCAGACGAAGGTGAACTGGAGAATGTCTAGTAAAATGAGATTCGTGCTTGGAATAACAGGAGCATCCGGCATTCCGATAGGCGTCAGAGTTGCCGAGAAACTGGCCGACGAAGGGAAGCTTTTTACCGTGGTTTCAG
The DNA here is from genome assembly GCA_003554235.1 of Candidatus Aenigmatarchaeota archaeon. Classification (GTDB taxonomy): domain Archaea; phylum Aenigmatarchaeota; class Aenigmatarchaeia; order PWEA01; family PWEA01; genus PWEA01. The sequence continues at coordinate 95 of PWFY01000074.1, read as the reverse complement.
ATGCAGCAAAGAAGGTCATGGAGTACGAGACCGACGACAAGGAGGATACGATGAGAAAGCTCGGGGAATATTCCGAGGATGTTTATGGGGAGGAT
>PWFY01000014.1 GCA_003554235.1 Candidatus Aenigmatarchaeota archaeon | reverse complement strand
TGAGGTGAAATGAGATGGCACAATTAGATGATGTTGTAACGGAAGAAGATGTTGAGAATTTTAGGAGTACCCTTCACTTCCACAAGAAACCGTCTTTGAATGACCGTGACTTTACACTCAATCCACAAGTATCTGGTAGCAATAGAATTGTGGGAAGGGGTACAGTAGAGTTCAAAGGCGAAAAGATAGCCGACTCTGAGGACTTACTGTTTACAGAGGAGGATTTTGGTAAAAGTGCCTGTGCAGACGCCGTGGAGGAACTCGAGGAAGTACTGGAAGCTGACTGGAAGGAACCAGACCTGACGGAGGTGAAATAATGGCACTGAAAACAGAGATGCCCGAGGAAGCGAACCTTGATTTCTTTGCAGAGGAAGAGTTTGAAGAGAGGTTCGACCATATACTTGTTGGTGGTGTAAGCGAAGGTGCTGGTGCTGAAGAACTTGTTGAGTTCACGGACAGGATGAACGAGTTTGGTGCTGAATGTGTGTTGGAGGGAAGTAGGGGTGGCGAAGTTATATTAATTTGCGGTTCAAATAAACCTATGGTAGAGAGGGGTAGATAAAATGACACAATGGAAGGGAGAAGGACCTGACGAAGAGAAGATGGAACTGACAGATGAAAGTATAAGAGGAGTTGCAAAGGACTTCAAAGAGGACGAAATACCTCGTAGAGAGGCTATAAGTAAGATTTCTGCTTCTTTCAAGATTTTGAAGGATAACTGTCGTGACCTCCCTACGGATGAGGGTGGGTTCGAGTGTCTTGCCTTCGCAAGGGAAGCCGAAGAAAGATGGAAAGAGAGTATGAGGGGATAATATGGCTCTTGAGAGGGCCTGCGAAAAACTGGACGGGGAGATGGAGGACGATGTTTGTATAGTAGATGGTTTTCCTATGTACGAGTCACTCAAACTTCAGGAATGGGAATACTACGGTGTGGAAGACAATAGAAGTGCTGAAGGTAAGGACTTTAGCCTTGAGAAGTGGAAGCCGAAGAAGTTTTTGAGGAAGGCGGGGTGGATGGATGAAGTTTCTCAGGAATGGGCAGTAGAAGGTGAGTTCGATAGAAAAGGCAATCTACCAGCATTTAGGAAAGAATCGCTGGAAGAATTGAAGGGAAAAATCAAGAGAGGGGAAGGTATAGACCCACCTTGGGTTGAAACGAAAGAGTCAGAATTTATAGAAGGTCAAAGGGAAGTAGTTGGGCACGAGGGAAGGCACAGGTCTTTGGCCTGTAAAGATTTGGAAAAATGCGAGAAAGTTCCTGTTGTTATAAAGAGGAGGTGAATAATCAATGAAAAAGTTAATTCCCGTTGTCTTTGGGTTCCTACTGGTACTGAGTCCGATGGCTTTGGCACAGACTGACATCGAACCGGGCCTGTTCACTCCTGACCAAGCGTTGTACGGTCTGGAGGTAGCAGGAGACAACATCGCCATGTCGTTACGGATTAGAGACCCCGGTGACGTAGCACACAAAAGAGCAAGTGAGGCTTTCGTAATGGGTGATGAAGGAAATGCCGAGGCTTACGATAGAGCAATGGATAACTTAGAAACAGTTACAAACAGAGCCGACGAAAGGCATCAAGAAGGTTTGGACAAAGCTGAGCAAGTACTTGGACAAGTAGATGTGCCCGGAGAAGCAGAGAGAGGCATAGATGAAGCTCTCGGTAGGATAGGCGATGCCAGAGAAAGAGGACCTGAAGATGTAGGAAATAGAAACGGAATGCCATAATGGATAACTTAGAAACAGTTACAAACAGAGCCGACGAAAGGCCAGGGTTTAACCCATTTAGATGAATCCGAGAATAATATCTAGGAAAGCGTGGGCCATAGCAACCGAGTACAATTAGTTGCACTTGTCTTCGTGCTTCCTACATTTTTCCTCGCTGTCGAAGGGTTCACCACACTCTTGGCAGATGTATGTGGTTCTCTCTCCGTTCATTATCCGTTCCATCGTGTGATTATTGGTTCTTCAACCACTTAAATCCTTTGAGTTAGTTTTAAATATAAGGAAAACTAATTAATAGTGGCAGGTTTTCCCCCATGATGACCGCTTCACGAAGCCCCAAGAGACATCCATTTCTACGTTGGGGGTGTTCTGTAGCCTGTGTGTCTCCGGGGCGTGAAAGGTGTCATCATGCATAATGAATTGGAGAAATTTCTCATGGGATTATACGGTATGGTATTGGGTGTCCTTGTTGTAGTTGCTCCTTTATGGATAGTTTATACAGGAACTTTAGATAATATAGGAATTTCAAGAAGTGAGGTTAATGAAACTGAAATATTACAAGGAGCTTTTTACGATTTGGAGGGCAGGCTTTACGAAAAGAGGACAAAGCCAGAAGAGGTCGATGGGTTAGTTGGGAATATAACGAAGGAATGTGAAGACAGGGAGGAAGAATGGCAAGAAATGTGCCGTATATCCGAAATCAAGAGGTATGTTTTCTTAAATATAACCTACGACAACACAACACAGGGGATACCAACGCCAGGTGAAGTTGTTGAAAGGGAATATGCGAGGTGTGTTGGTAAGGCAGTTCTCTTCAGTAGTATGATGAGGAGTCTTGGGTACGAAACGCAGTATGTAAGGCAGGAAGGGCACAAATGCGTTCTGTATCGGACTGATGAAGAAAATAAATTCTTCGGATGTAAGCCAAAGGAAATACTTTCGATTTACTGATTAGTTATATACCAAACTACCATAACTTTTAAATATAAGTAAAGGTAATAATAAGGTATGAGATTTGTAAACGAGAAGCAGGTTAAACTGCTGTTGGAACTTTACGGGAGGGGTGAGAAGGTTTCTATAACTGAACTTGCTGATAGGACGGATACTCCCTATGCTTACTGTAACCAGCAGGTACATAGGATGGACGGCCTCGGTCTTCTGGACATCTTCAGTCTAAACCAGGGGAACATGGGTGCGATTATGTTGTCGAAGAAGGGTGAGGCGTTGGCTGAAAATATGAAAAAACAGAAACAAAAACTCAAATCCGAGGCACGAGAAGATGAGTGAACTTCAAGGTTGGTTGATTGTTTCACTTTTGTTAGTTATAAACGCAGGTGTATGGGCAATAGTTGTAAAGATAGAAGAGGCACGAGAAGAATGAGTGAGGAAAACACACCAGAAACCGTGGCTTGGGAGTATCAAGTTATCAATTACAGAGATATAACAAAAAACCCCGTAGAAGCAGTAGGAGAGGATATGCATAATAGTCCTCATAAACTCATACGCCTCTCCGACCACAAACAAGCGATGGAAGAACAGCGTGAGGAAATAATCGAGATGCTGGAGGAAGATGGAGAACTTTATGAGATAATATTGGAACGATTTAAGGAAGCAGAGGATGATACGATATGGTACAATAAATTTGGAACTCTTTTTGATGTTATACTTCAAGACCTCAAACAAAAACTCAAAGAGGGTGAAGACGAGGCACGAGAAGATGAGTGAGGAAAAAGACCGAGAGGAGGACTAGATAGGAGATGTCGGATAGACAGTTAGTGACTAACTATTATAAACCCTTAAAACAAAATTATAGTGGGTGGTACGATGGACAGATACTTGATTAAAATCAGGACAGATGACTTTGAGAAGTATTGGAATTGCAAAAGAAAAATAGACAGAGCTATAGAAAAACTGGAAGAAACAGAGTTAAAAAATCGTAGTCGTATAAAACAGGAATTTAAGGGCAGTTCGGTTTCCACTGGTGAACTTTTGACTTTTAGAGGAAGCTCTGACGAAATTAGAGAGGAGTTTGAAGGGAGATTTCATAGTTTTTCTATATACAAAATAAATCGTATTTCAGCTGAAGAGGCACGAGAAGATGAGTGAGGAAAATCTCTGTAAATGCCTACGAACGAGAAATAGTTTCGATATAGAAGTTTTTGAAAACGAATGTCCACTTTGCGGAAAGAAAGTATTTTCAGACGAGGAAATGAAAAATCTCAAAGGTGAGGAAGGAGGTGAAAACTGATGCATGGTAGAATGTTATTGTTCTGCAGTGGGTGTGTGAATGAAATCCAGAAGAAGGCAAAAGAAAAGGAAAAGAAAAGGATAAAGGAAGAAGTAGAAAACACTGTTTTCAATAATACAGGGGGAATTGATGGATATAATTGATGGTGAAAATGATGGTTGATTTACATCCAGTATATAGGGTTCTGGTAGGTATTATAGTTGGAACTGTCGCTGGTTTCACTATGTTGAAAGTAAAGGAAAAGTGGATAGACGGTGAAGGAAATGATAAGTGATGAAGATCACAAAGAGAAACAACGGAAAACAGTAACCATGCTTCTTATATTGGTAATATCAACTATCATGCTAGTCTTTGGAATAGCACAGATGGATATAGTTGTTACATCAGTGTTAAGCAG
>PWFY01000073.1 GCA_003554235.1 Candidatus Aenigmatarchaeota archaeon | reverse complement strand
GTAGGCGCCGTACCATTCAAGATCGTTTATAAGCTTGCTAATCTCAGAGTGTATGCTTCCTACGCGGCTTCTTTCCAAAGAGTGTAGTGTAGTTACCATTGGTGCGTCCGACACTTCTTTCAGAGATGCTGCGGCGGTCACTGCGGACCAGTCATGTGCATGTATTATATCGAAATCTTCCTTCTTGAGAAGCTCGACACCCTTCTTTTGCATCCTGTGGTTCGACATCAGGACCCAGCTTGTTATATCAGGACCTTCCTTTGCGTTGATCCTGTGGACCTTTATTCCATCCCTCACTTCAGATTCTTCCTTGTCACCGAAGGTTATGACTGTTATGTCGTGTCCTTGTTCATCGAGGGTTTTCGAGAGATCCTCAACATGTGCTGCCACTCCTCCTACCTTATTCGGAGGATACTCCCATGTAAGCATTAAAATTTTCATTTTCCACAGCCTCTTTTTCCATCTTTTCAAGGTTTTCATTTACATCCAGGATGTTTTTGTAGAGCTGAAAAACATCCTCTTCCCAGTCTTCATCTGCCAGTAACTTTACCTTGTTTTCAGGAAGATCGTAAACCTCCATCGCCTCCTTGGTTTTCTCTTTGTGTACTATTATGAAGGAAGCTTCCTCGACTCCCTCCCATTCCAGGTCCGATATCTGATGTGAATGTGGTTTGTCCATGCCCCTTTCCTCCTCCACGGAATGGTATGTTATTACAAATGGAATGTCATGTAGCTTGCTGGCGGTGAGACTTGCTGGTACAGCTGTCCAGTCGTTTGCATGTATAAGCTTAACATCTTTCTTTTCTATTATTTCATCTATCTTTTCCATGAACCTTGTCTGTATAAGCATCGACCACGAAAAGTAGTTGTCTCCATGTAGTTTGAACGAGAACTCATGGAGGTTCATACCGTCAAAGACACCCTCTCTTTCCTGTTCCCCAAAACATACCAGATGTGTTTCTATGTTTCTTTCCTTTAGAAAAGAGGCCAGACTCTTGCTGTATTCCGAAAGTTTTTCGCCGTCGTTGTACTTCTGTATTATCATCAACACGGAACCTGAATCCACAGATAAACCCCCCACTACAGTTTTACGTAATCCTTGAACAAGATTATATGTGCCTTTGTTTAAAAAGATTGGTTATAGTTCTTCTTTGGACAAAAAAAGCCATGAGAAAGATTTATTAACCATGGGAAACCATATAATCCTTGATGTACAGGAAAAACTATGGTTTCCTGTACTGTTTCGTGGGGACGTGATTAGGGTGTTTAGATGACTTCAGTTTGCCTTTATTTTAAGGTTCACCAACCATGGAGGTTGAAGAAACATAACTTTCTTGATACCTCCAGCAGAGACCGGAACGAGTTGCACGACCATTACTTCGACAAGCACGGAAAGGACAAGGAAATATTTCACCGCGTTGCCAAGAAGTGCTACTACCCTGCAAACGACATAATAAGAGAGGCCATGAACGACTTTGAGGATAGAGAAGATGACTTCAAGGTAGCCTTTTCACTTACAGGAACCTTTATAGAACAGTGCAGGGAGTTCGATCCCGGTGTTCTTGATTCCTTTCGTGACCTCGTAGAAACTGGGAACGTTGAGATTCTAGGTGAGACATACCATCATTCACTTGCTTCACTTTTTGAGGAGCAGAACGAGTTCAAAGAACAGGTTAAGATGCACACAGGCCTGATAAAGGAGGAGTTTGGAATAGAGCCCAGAGTTTTTTCCAATACCGAGGCCCTCTACAACAACAGGATAGCCAAGGCCGTCGAGGACATGGGCTTCGAAGGTATAATAACAGAGGGTGCCGACAGAATTTTAGGATGGAGATCCCCCAACTACCTCTACCAACCACCTGGAGACGTTGCCTCTATACCTGTAATAACCAAAAACTATAGTCTGTCCGACGACATAGCCTTCCGTTTTTCTGCAAGGTGGTGGGACAAGTGGCCGCTTACTGCCGACAAGTTTGCGGACTGGCTTTCGAATGCTGAAGGGGATGTGGTGAACCTTTCGATGGACTACGAGACCTTTGGAGAACATCACTGGGCAGATTCTGGAATCTTTTCTTTTTTGAGAAGTCTACCTGGAGAGGTAGTTTCTAGGGAAAATATTTCGTTCAAGACGGCTTCTGATGTTGTTGAAAGCCATGAACCAGTCGGCGAGATAGATGTTTTCGAATATGATTCAGTCTCCTGGGCAGACATGGAAAGAGATGACAGCGCCTGGTTGGGCAACTGGATGCAGCAGTTCCTTTTCGATGAGCTGAAGGAACTTGAAAGAAGTGTGAAAAAAACAGGAAACGATCACCTGGTGGAGGTTTGGAGAAAGCTTCTTACAAGTGACCATCTTTACTATCTCTGCGACAAGGGGATGGGAGATGGTGATGTTCATTCGTACTTCTCGGCCTTTGATAGCCACTATGAAGCATTCCGTTCGTTTCTTGAGGTCTTAGGGGACTTTAAGCAGAGGGTTAAAGAGGAGCTAAACGAAGAAGTTTAAACATGTCTTAGTTTGTCCTTCCAGTTTCTTTCCGCCTTGTCGTAGACTTCTAGCACTCTGTCCAAGATCCAACCCCATCTGAAATGTTCTTCTTGTACCCTTTTGGCCCCTTCTCTGCTTATCTTTCTTTTGTTTTCTTCATCCAATGCCTTTTTCAGGGCACGGTTCAACATTTCTGTGTCTATCTTGAAGTCGTGTATCGGGACCTCGAAACCACTTTTACCACTCTTTATTATCTCTGCCATGCCTCCTGTGTTGCCTACAACTGTAACAGGACCTACTTTCCCGTTTCTTTCTGCTGCATAGTCTGCTGCCAGTCCCTCTAAAGCAACTATACCAAAGGGCTCGTATACAGAAGGGAGTGCTATAACGTCTGATGCACACATCATTTTCTTTTTTTCGTCGTCATCCATCCACTTGTTGACTATTGCAGAGTTGCCGCCTATATTCAGCTTCTCGAGCTTTCCCTTGTATTCCCTGTATGTGTCCGAATCCATGGACGAAACTATTACAATTCCTATATTTTCGTAATCTTCTCTGTTTTCGGAGAAGGCTTCTAAAAGGAAATCGAGGCCTTTTCTGTAGGAGGTTCTTCCTATAAAGAATATGAACTTGTCCTTTCCGGGTATCAGTTGCTCCAGTCTTTTTCTCCCTTCTTCTATGTCTTCCTCCTTTATATAGTCCCATTCGTCCAGATGTATCCCGTTGGGCATGCCGCCTATTATGTCCTTCAGTAAGGTCATTTTCCCCTCTGATTCGTATAGAAGAAACGACTTTATCTTTTCATTTCTTAACTGCTGGTACTGGTACCATTTTTCACTTCTCCTATCTTTGAGTTCTTTGTCCAGCTTTTCCTTCATGGGCATGAGATGTGTCACCTGAAAACTGGTTTCGGAAACAGATACTCCTTGTACGTAGTCTGCAAAGGCAAGGGAAGCAGTTTCTATCTGTATGGGTGCATCTCCCTTGTCAGGATTTCCAAGACTTCTTCCGTACTCACCTGAGTGTATCCTACATACAAGGGGGATGTTCAGATCCTCGCCTACAAAGAATCCTGCAGGGAAGGCCAGCCAGTCCTGTGCATCCACGCATTTGAACTCCATCTCCTTTTTGCCCTTCAAATATTCTACGAACTTAGGGACCCAGTACCAAAATACAGAAAGAGTATCGTTGTACCATTCCAGCCCTTTCGAGGTCTTTGACGAGTCGATGCCGTACCGGTTCCAAAGTTCCCAGTGGAAGGTCTCGATATCAGGGACCATGCCCTCTAAAAAATAACATTTATACCCTCCTCTCTCGGCTTTGTACACCTCTATACTGTCGTTTTCCTCAGAAAAGTCTGAGAACTCTTCTGCAACTTCCAGATCTTTCATAGGTTGTTCCCGGGCCTTCACAGAGACTACAAAGGGTTCTAGATCCGTTTTGCCATCATCAACTGCTTTTTTCCATGCACTGAGTAGATGCGTGGTGTATCTATGTAGACCTCCTGCAGGCTCATAGAGTTCTGTTACCAGAAAGAGTGTTTTGATTTTAACACCCCTTTGTTTCCGCGATGTCTGTTATGTAGTGGGACCAAAGCTGTACAGGGTTCTTTACAGGAACGGGATTGGATGAAAGTGATGTCTCACATGGGTTTCCTCCCTCGGGCAATGAGAAAAGCTCCTGGTTGTAAAATATCGCACCTTCACTCATCTGATGGTCCAAAATGTTTTTATTGATATTTTCCATGACCTTGGTTCTGTCAATCTTTTCAAGGAGCTTGAATAGATACGGATTGTCCCTGGGCCATACAACTGCTTCGTGGTATTGTTCATCTCCAAGATAGACCTTCTTTTTGCTATTTTTAACCAGTATGCCGAAGGGTATATATCCTT
>PWFY01000069.1 GCA_003554235.1 Candidatus Aenigmatarchaeota archaeon | reverse complement strand
ATCTGTGCCGATGTCTTCATGCCAGCTCTTTTATCGGCGCCATAACTTTGTCTTCTCTTGGACTGGTGGAACTGGACTGCCTTCTTTATTATATCGGGTCTGTAATTTTCTTCAAAAACATCAGGTAGGTCTCTTTCTCCCTTCTTTTTTCCATTTAGACTGAAAATTTCTGGCATTTTTTATGCACCTTGCTGACTTTTTTTCTTTATATTTTTTATTTCTACGGGGAGATTTTCATTTTTCTTTATACTCTTACGAAGCATAACGAGCCTCTTCTTTGGTCCGGGGGTACTTCCCCTTATAAGTGCGGAGTTCTCTTTGACAAGGCCGTAGTTTTTGAAGCCATCTTCGGGATTTATTTCTTCAGCTTCGAATGTCCCGAGGAAATGTTTGCATTCGTCTGTCCTCCTATGGAACCCATGCTGCCCTGGTTGCGGCGCAGTATGGAGGACCCTTCCCTGTCCTCTCGAACCCATACTACCTATATGTCTGGGATTTTCGTCCTTTCTTCTGTCTATTGTTGCCCCGTATCTTTTTACAGGTCCTTGGTATCCTTTGCCTTTTGTTATTCCTATAACATCAAGGAAATCTCCCTCTTCGAAAACGTCTTCAACTCTCAGTTCCTCACCCACGTTTTCCATGGCATAATCCTTTTGTTCTTCAAAACCTCCTCCAAGTGGTACCTCGAACATTTCCACCTCCTTTTTACCAAGTCCGCTCCTTTTAGGCTGTGTGCACGCAAGAAGCCTTATTTCATCTCCATTTTCTTCGAATTTATTTTTTTCAGGTATTTGAGCCCTATCACGTATGCTTTTTGGTACATCTTCTTTTTTGGCACCTACATTTTCTAAAGATTTTAAGCCATCTACTGTGCTTTTGTAGGAGCGTGCGCCGATGATGAACAGCGGTGGAATATCAAGAACGGTGACAGGAACAGAAATAATCTGGTTTTTTGTCGGAGAAGTTTTTCTCAAATCCTTCATTTCTACCTGTGACATCCCTGCATTGTAACCTGCGAATGCCAGGGGTTTGCACTCTTTGGTTTCTACCCAGGAGTCTATGGTAGGATAGATACGTCTAGCCCGCTTCCTGGGCCAAGTTCCTCTCGAACCTTTTTTCGGAACACTTGTTTTTGGCAATATACCACCTAACTTCTATTTATTTGGAAGCAAAGCTTTGGGAACAAAGTTCCCATCACTTGGAAGACTTGCTTCCAAGACTTCCATATTTTGCGATCCCTCTCGCAAACTTTTACCATGTAAACCTTTTAAAACCTGTGGGTCGAACCACGGAACTTTAACTGTTCCGTATATTTATATAGCTTTCACTCTAGGAGCCCACGGACTAGAAGCGGATCAGGTCTTTCACGAACTCTGAAAGCTGCCTTTCAGGCGGGAAGTCGGTCTTCCCAAACGAACGTCGAGAGACATCCTTACTTTAGAAGAAAAGGTATTTAAAGGTTTTGAATGATGGCGCTGGGGGAGGGATTTGAACCCCCGGGTGCTTCCTCGAAAGACATGCATCTATGCACGTCGGTCTACAAGGCACACCGGCTTTTTGTCTTCAGTTCCAAGCCGGCGCGTTGGGCCAGACTTCGCTACCCCAGCAACATAGCCAAGACTACTATTGTTGATATAGTTTTAAATTGTTTTAGAAAAACAGCTACTCTTCGAGCTCTATCTCTATATTGACTTCTTCTGGGATATCCGTGCCCATTATCCTCCTCAGAGCACGTTTATTCGCCTCCATCTCTATGAGACGCTTGTGAATCCTCATTTCATAATGTTCCCAGGTTGCATTTCCATGTCCCGTTCCCTGTCCAGATGGTGTTTTCATAACAGGAACTCTGAGTTTTTTGGTCGGTAGTGGTATAGGCCCCGAGTAAGCTACTCCGTACTTTTCTGCAATTCTTGTAATTCTATTTGAGATGTCTTCAAGGACTTCATGGTTCCTTCCTGCTAGATTTATTCTTGCTTTCCCTGGCATTTTATCACGTCATTTCAGCATACGACTTTTGAAGGTTAGAATTTAAATAGCTTATGGTTGTAAAGAAGAGAAAATAGATGGGTAAGGAAAATAAAAAGAGATTTTTAGGCCTCTTCAGTCACTTCTATACAGATTCCTGCGGCCACGGTCTTGCCCATGTCTCTGATGGCGAACCTGCTCAGTTCTGGGAACTCTCCCTGCGCTTCGATTGCCATAGGTTCAGTAGGTCTGATCTTAACCACTGCCGAGTCTCCAGTCTTTAGGTAGTCTGGATTCTCTTCGATAGTTTCTCCTGTCTTCGAGTCGACCTTTTTCTCAAGATCAATGAACTTCGAAGCTATCTGTGCTGTGTTGCAGTGGAATACAGGCGTGTAGCCTTCAGCGATTACATTTGGATGCTCCATTACAATGATCTGAGCTCTGAACTCCTTTGCCACTGTAACGGGATCCTCAGGATCGCAAGCTACATCTCCTCTCTTGATGTCGTCCTTTGAAATTCCCCTTGTGTTGAAACCTATGTTGTCTCCGGCCTGTGCTTCGGGAACTTCTTCATGATGCATCTCTACTGATTTGACTTCTCCTGTAGCATCAGAAGGCAGGAACTTTATCTTGTCGCCCTTCTTGATCTTTCCTGTCTCTACTTTCCCCACCGGAACTGTACCTACTCCTGTAATGCTGTAGACATCTTGGATCGGAATTCTCAGAGACTTGTCGACTGGCTTTGTTGGCTCCTCGAGTTCGTCAAGAAGCTCACGAACAGACGGTCCATCATACCAGTCCATGTTGTCCATAGGCTCTGCGACGTTGTCACCGTGGTAGGCCGATGTCGGCACAAACGGTATTTCGTCAGCCTTGAAACCTATGCTTTTGAGCAACTTCTTGGCCTCTTCTTTGGCTTCGTTGAACTTACTTTCGGAGTAGTCAACTGTATCCATCTTGTTTATCGCTACTATGAGTTCGTTGACACCGAGAACCTTGGCAAGGTAACTGTGTTCCTTTGTCTGGTCCTGGACGCCGTCCTTTGCAGATACAACAAGCATTGCTGCGTCTGCCTGCGAAGCTCCTGTAATCATGTTCTTCACGAAGTCTCTATGTCCTGGTGCGTCGATTACTGTAAAATGATAGTTGTTTGTTTCGAACTGGGTATGGGCCACGTCGATTGTAACTCCTCTTTCCCTTTCTTCCTTGACACTGTCCATCGCAAAAGCAAAGCCAAAAGTCTCTTTTCCGGCTTCCTTTGCTGCTTCTTCTAACTTCTTGTACTCCTTGTCAGGTAAGTTTCCTGTATCGTAGAGCAGTCTACCAATTAAGGTGGACTTGCCGTGGTCTACATGACCTATCGTGACTAGGTTCAAATGTGGTTTATCTGCCATATTCACACCTCCTTTGAAATTATGGGATTAATACCCCTTTTGTAATATGTATTCTTCCTTTATAAATACTAGTTTATAAGCTTCATGCTTCGGGTTGTGGTATTTCCCTGCCCAGGCCCTTCCGTTCTCTTATATCCTTTATTCTTTGGCTCTTCAGACTGTTGGGCATGTATTCAAAGAGTACATCCTTTAGGTAATAGAAGCCCTTGCCTTCTGTGCAGGATTTTAACTCTCCTTCGAATCCGAACATCTCTTCAACAGGTAGTTTAACAGTTAGGACTGCTATACCCTCTTCTGTGTCTACGTTTACTACCTCACCTCTTCTGTTCTGTACCTCTGTCATAACATTACCCATATGTTCCTGTGGTGACTCTACTCTCAGAATCTGTTTTGGCTCCAGGAGAGTTGCCTCGGAACTTAGTATGCCATTGTTTACGGCAGATCTTACTGCGGGACTTACTTGTGCAGGTCCTCTATGTATAGCATCTTCATGAAGTTTTGCATCCACAAGTCTTATCAAGAGTTTTGAGCAAGGCTCTCTGGCAAGCGGTCCTTCATCTATTATACTTCTAACTGCTTCCCTTACGAGTTCTATGGTATCATTTAGGTACTGGATTCCTTTCGTTGCATCGGTGAATATATTTTTTTCCTTGATTAGTTCAACACCTTCTGCGTCATCATCGTCCATGCCCATGTCCTTCAGTTGGTTTGCCAGGTCGCTGTCCTTTCCCTTGTATTCTCCTTCTTCTATTTCACCGTCTACTATTGCCTTGTAGACCTCGTCGTCCAAGGGCTCCACTTCAAAGTAGAACCTGTTGTGTTTGTTGGGACTTTTGCCCACGAAGGTTTTGCTTGCCTTCTTTACGGTTTCTCTGTAGACAACTATTGGCGGCGAGGTTTCTACCGGTATACCTTCCTCTTCCAGCCCCTTTTCTACCTTTGCTTGGATATGAAGTTCACCCAGTCCTGAAACAAGATGCTCTCCTGTTTCCTCGTCTATGTCCACTTCAAGGGTAGGGTCTTCACGGCTTACTTTTCTCAGGAACTGAACCAAGTCCGGCAGATCCTTTGTTTTCTTGGCTTCCACGGCCTTTGTGACAACTGGTTCAAATACATGTTTTATCTCCT
>PWFY01000015.1 GCA_003554235.1 Candidatus Aenigmatarchaeota archaeon | reverse complement strand
CGTCATACCTTGCCCTGTCTATAGTTGCAGAAATCCTGGGGCATTCGACAGCCATCCGACCCTCCTCGGCTGCCTCGCCGAGCTGTTCTTCACCGAAGGTCTGTGCCCATGTTGCCAGTATGGCTGCTATTGTCATAGTGAAGGCTATCAACAGGACAGCAGCTATAAGAGGGGATATACCCTTCCTGTTCTTCGAGAAAAATCCAAGCATGCCTACCAAACTAAACTTTGGTACCTTTTTATATATATTTTTCCTTCTATATGAACAAAAAGAAGGCTGTATATCCTATGACTACAAGGACAAGTACATGTTGAAGACCTGCCATTATCGAGCCCGACGACATCTTTCCTATAGCCAGTCCTGAAAAAAGTCCCTGTATGATCACAAGATTCATGAACATGTCTTCGTATATGGTTGCAAGTTCTTCCATTCCCAGGCCTGCTTCAGTTTCAAGAGCAAGTTCTGCGCCACCTTCCATCGTAAGGCTCGGTATGAGAAATCTCTGTAAGCCTATCATTACGCCAAGGAATATGAAGTAGATGGTGTATCCTGTCACCATCTGCGAGTAGACGTGGCTTTTTCTCTCCTTCTTTATTTTTTCCATATCTGTCACGGACTCCGCGACGACCTCCAGAACGTCCGAAACATTACCACCTGACCTATGTGCTTCTATTATAGTTGTTACAGATCTTCGCAGGGTTGCGCTCCCAACCCGGTCGGCGAACCTTTCGAGAACCTCATCAAAGGGAACGCCCCAGTCTATCTGTGAGGCCATCTTTTCCACATGTGGATCCAGGGCACCGTAGCTACTTTCCGCGGCTTTCTTTATGGCCTTTGGGAGTGTCATACCCGCCTTAGTTCCTTCTGTTATATTTCTAAGGAAGTCAGGAAACCTTCTTTCCATCTCCTTCTTTTTTTGGTATTCTCTGTACTTTATGAGCATCGAAGGACCTATTGCCAATAAAGCTCCCAGTATGTTTATCAAAGAGAAGTAGGCTTCGAAACCCGGTATGTCCAAAAGAAAAAGGAAGTTTACTGTTATCAATAAGATCCCAGCCAGAAGGGAACCCAGCACGGTTATTTCTCTTCTCTCTGTCTCTGCTATCCAACCGGCTATTTTTTTGAGACCTATATTGAGATTCATCTACGCCACCTCAGGCTGTGTGAAGTGTATAAAGGCTATGAAGGCCGTATTCATTATAGGTATGGCCACATATATACCCAGTGCCATGGCATCCCTTATGTCCATTCCCATAACCTCACCACCCACCATTCTCATTATGGTCAGAACAGCTACAAGGAACAGAGGTGCTGCTATAAGAACCGCGGTATAGAAGTCCGCATAGGTTGATAGGGTGTCAAGGTACCTTTTTCTTTTTTGTCTGTAGTCGAAGACGGCCTGTTCTGCCTGGACATCCAGAAAGTCCATAAGGTTACCTCCGGTCTCTTCGACCGATGCCAGCCCACTTAAAAATTCCTGGAACTCCAGTGAAGGTGTTCTTTCCATGGCCTGTTTAAGTGCAGTGCTTATATCATGTCCAAAGACATCTACGTCTCTGACTATCTTTTCTGCTTCGGTCGATACCTCACCGTATTCCTTGAACTCTGCCAAAAGCTTGAATATTACATACGGAGGAACCTTGGAGCTGGCTATTGCAGACATGTGGTTTATCGCAAACGGAAGGTTGTTTCTTATACTTTTTGCCCTGTTTCTGGCCTTCTGTATAGGATAGTAGTACATGGTTCCAAGTGAAAGCGAGAAAGATAACATCCCCACACCGAAGCTGGCTAAAAGTGAATAGGCAAGACCTTCGGTGAAGAGGTAAAAGAATAAGAAAAATGAGAAAGACCAGGTTACGAGAAGTGCCAAAAAGGAAGTCAAGAACATTATACTTATGTAGGTCCTATGAAGCATGCCCATATTACTTTTCTGTAGACCTTCTTTGAGGTCCTTGAATTCATCGTCGAGTCTCGTGGCCAGCCCGCCGAATATCTTCGTAGAAATTTTTTTATAGGTTGCCATCATGCACCTTCAAAAGCTTCGTTTTCCAGCTTAAAATTGTTTGTCCCGGGATATCGTTGAAAAAGATATTTTAAGCCAGTCCAATAACTTATAGGTATGTCTCCTGATTTCGAAGAAAAACTTAGGAAGAAGGATATAGGTCCCGGTGATAGGATCAGGGTTTCAAGCCGTGGTAAGGAGTACAAAGGTTTTCTTATGCCCCCTTCAACCGGCGGCAGCGGGACCCTGGTTTTGAAGCTTGACAGTGGCTACAACGTTGGTCTGTCCCCGGACCATGATTTTGAAGTTGAAAAGGTGGGGAATGTAGATGAAAGATTTTCTGAAGTAAGTCCTGTGGAAGAGAGCTTTGAAAAGACCGATCGGGATATTCCACAAGTTTCCATCCTTTTAGCAGGCGGTACTATAGCTTCCCGCGTTGACTACAGGACCGGAGCCGTAAAGCCATCCTTTGATGAAAAAGAACTACTTTCCTTTAACCCTGAGCTATCAGGCATAGCGGACATAGAGGCAAGAAAGATTATGGATACCCTTTCGGAGAATATTCAGCCCCGGGACTGGACAGAGATAGCTGAGGAGGTTAAAAAAGAAACGGACAAGGGGAAGGATGGTGTTGTTGTGGCCCATGGAACAGATACCATGGGTTATACTGCTGCAGCTCTTGGTTTTATGCTGGAAGACCTATCTGTCCCCGTTGTTCTGGTTGGTTCTCAGAGAAGCTCTGACAGGGGAAGCAGTGATGCGCATCAAAACCTTGTATGTGCTACAAAGGCTGCGACTTCTGATATAGCTGAAGTCATGGTCTGTATGCATGGCTCCAGTTCGGATGATTTCTGCTATCTGCATCCAGGTACCAAGGTCAGGAAGATGCATACCTCCCGCAGGGATGCGTTCAGAACTGTTAACGGTGAACCACTTGCGAAAGTAGACTGGGAGAACTTGGAGGTGGAATATATAAGAAAGGACTACAGAAGGAAGGACAAGGACCGCGAAACAAAACTAAAGGATGGTTTCAACGAGGAAGTGGCCTTGATTAAAGTTTATCCCGGTATGGATGCCCAGGCCTTGGATGCTCAGCTTCAGGGAACCGAGGGTGTTGTTCTGGAAGGCACAGGATTGGGGCATATACCGATTAAAAATGATAGTATGAGGAGGATGCTTGAGGAATACGTAGATGATGGTAATGTGGTTTTTATGACTTCACAGTGTTTGTACGGTAGAGTGAACATGAATGTCTACGAAACAGGTGTAGATCTACAGAATTTGGGTGTTGTAGGAAACCTAAATGATATGCTGCCCGAAACGGCCTACGTAAAGCTAGGTTGGTTACTTGGTAACTATGATAAGGAGAAGACGAAAGAACTGATGTTAGAAAACATGAGAGGAGAGATTTCCCAAAGAACTGAACATGAGGAGGTAAGATAATGGAGTCTGAGAAGATAGGTGTAGGTGTCGGGGTCTTTTTAGAGAAGGAAAACAAGGTCTTGCTTGGGAGAAGGCATGAGGATCCTGAAAAGGCAGACAGCGAGCTTTCGGGTGAGGGAACATGGACGCTACCGGGCGGGGGGATGAGGTACAAGGAGACTCCCGAAGAGACTGCATGTCGGGAAGTGAGGGAAGAGACAGATATAGTTGTCAAGGAAGAAGATCTGGAAAAGGTTAGCGTTACCGACGATAGAAACGAAGATGTTCATTTCATAACTATAGGGTTTTACTGTAACAAGTTTGAAGGGGAAGCAAAGGTCAAGGAACCAGACGAAATAGTCGAGTGGAAATGGTTCAAAACAGATGATCTACCTAGCCCTCTGTTTCCTCCAAGCGAAAAGCTAATAGATAACGTAAGGAAGGGGAAGAAGATATTATGAACTATGAAGATATTGGCTTCAAATGTGGCATAGAGATACACCAGAGGCTGGATACAAGGAAGCTCTTCTGCAACTGCAGTTCCTCCATGAAAGAGGATCCAGAGGCCGAAGTTTTGAGGAAACTCAGAGTTGTTCCCGGGGAGATGGGTGAGGTGGATCCTGCTGTTCTCTACGAGTTTCTACGTGACCGTAAGTTTGTATATAAGACATATCCTACAGAGTCATGCGAAGTAGAGTTGGATGAGGAACCGCCGCATGAGGCAAGAGAAGAAGCCCTTGAGATAGCATTCCAGGTTGCAAAAATGATGCATTGTGATATGCCGGATGAGATTCATCCTATGCGAAAGACGGTTATAGACGGTTCAAATCCTTCGGGCTTCCAGAGGACGATGCTCGTTGGGCTGGATGGAGAACTGGAGACAAACGAAGGTCGTGTAGGCATTGAGAACGTTTGTTTGGAAGAGGAGAGCGCCCAGATTCTAGATAAGGAAGGAAATACTGTTACCTATGGACTGAACAGGCTTGGTATTCCACTGGTAGAGATCGGAACAGCCCCTGACATAAAGAATCCGGAGCATGCAAGGAATGTTTCAGAAAAGATAGGTAGGACGCTGAGG
>PWFY01000062.1 GCA_003554235.1 Candidatus Aenigmatarchaeota archaeon | reverse complement strand
CTCTCCGAGCCCATGAGCTCTTTCTTGCAGAAGCTTGCGACCTTCAGCATCTGTGCAAGTCTTTTTACATGTCTTATATTTCCTGCACTTCTCTCTGTTCTTTTGCCACCGAGAATATAGCACTCTAAGTTTTCATCGTACTCTATGTTGGAGGTTGTTCTGGAGGGTATCTCAAGTGACGGCACCTCGTTTTCCCTTACCTTCTGTATTATAGTCTCTCCGATTTCGGTCAATCTTTTACTTATTTCTTCATCATTCATCTTCATCACCCTGATCGGCCTTTTCTACAAGCTCTTCGTCGATAACCCTTTGCATTATTGGATCGATGGAAAGTTCTTTTCCTTCCCCCGAGAGTTCTACTGCATTTTCCAATACCAGAGGCATATAGTTGCTAAATATCTTCTTCCTTCTTTTCTCCTTTTTGCCTCTTTGTTTTTTAGAAAGATGTCTCCTTAGGTCACGTGCTGCTTCCTGTAGGGCCAGTTTTACCTCCTTCACTATCTTTGGATACCTGGCTATAGATTCCTTGGACTCAGACGTGAAAGGCACCCATGTTGAGCATAGATGTACGAATATAACTGCGGGTCCCTTGGGAGTTCCGTTGCCCCCTGGCTGTTCGAGCCCATATCTCTTCCAGTCTGTCTTTTCCAGTGCCTTTGTTATGGCACACGACGAGGACTGATAAAGCAGAGGAACCTTGTTTGCATATCTCATTACCTTTACCTTTTCATTTTCCTTTTGTTCCAGTTCGCCGCCGTATGCTATACCACAGCTGACCTGGAAAGGGTTTCCTCTATAAACTTCAGGATCCCTTGAACTTGCTGTTACAAACTCTGCGTTTATCTCCTTCTTCAGACCGTCTTCGATGAGCTGGGCGCTTATAGGCGAAAGACAGTCCGTAGGAGGTCTTTGAATTTTCACCTTCTGCATTGCCTTGAGCAGTCTTTCCTGTTCAGCATGCTTTAACTTACCAGGGGTTTTGTCAGGATCCACTTCTGCTAGTGTGCAGATCTCTTCGGCAGAGGTTCTTCCTATCCTTGTGAATTCCTTTTGTAGAAACGAAAGTATCTTGTTAGAGTCTGCGCCCTTTAACATCCTGCTCAAAACACCTAACTCTACACCGTATGGGTGTGGCTTTATCTCCTGGGGCTCCGGTGGAAGTTCATCCACGACTCTTTCAAAGTTAAAGTATTCGCCTTCCGGATTTGAATACTCTATATGTGCATAGGGGTTTGCTATAGCGGTCTGTTTGAGGTATTCGTCCACAGAATGATACCTCTGAAGGTATTTACCTTCGACTATTATTTTTATCTCAGTTCCTGGCTCAAACCCATCTTCTAGTTCTTCCTCCTTTAGTATCTCCGGTTCATTTTTTATCGTATCTATCTTCAGCTTGAATCGTTTGGTTTCGGAGTTTTCATCGGTCCTGGAAGTTATTATAGCCGGTCTTCCTGTTGTGAGTTGTGCATAAAGGACCGAAGCAGAAATTCCAATGCCCTGTTGGCCCCGGCTTTGTTTCCTACTGTGGAACTTTGAGCCGTACAGGAGCTTTCCAAATATAGAAGGCATCTGTTCCTTAACTATTCCCGGGCCGTTGTCTTTGAGAGTTATCTCGTATTTATTGTCCCCAAGGTCGTCTATATTTACCTTCAAATGCGGCAGTTTACCTGCTTCTTCACATGCGTCCAGAGCATTGTCTACACCTTCCTTTACAACAGTTATCAGGGCCTTTGCAGGGTTGTCGAAACCCAGCAGATGTCGATTTTTTTCAAAGAACTCTGCAACAGAAATCTCTTTCTGATCCATTGCCATTTCTTCTGCAGTTCTTCCTGGCATATCATATCATCCTTTCATTTGGTTGGTTTTGCTCCAAATATCTATAGACCCTTCCATGAGGTTTGCCGTTTATCAACATTCCAACCGCTTTTTTTGCAATACTTACTTCTTCGGGTTTCCCGATAAAAGATACCCTGTCTTCGTGAACCGATACAGAGACGTTGGAGAGCTCTTCTATGAGCTCCTTGGTTCTTCCTCCCCTGCCAATTATCCTTCCTTTCATCTTTTCAACCGACCTCCCGGAAGAAGCGAAGTCTTTCAAACGAACAACCTTTAGTTGATTTTTCTCATTTAAAAGTTTAAATGAATTTTTTATTTCAAATCCATCGTGTATAGCATCCAGTATCTTCACGGTCTTGTGTACGTTCACAGCCTCCCCCTTGATTTTAACATCGAGGCCTCGTATATCTATTTCTACCTTTGCCTTTCCCTCTATCCTATCTTTGTTTTCCTTTATGGAATCTATCCTTTCCCTTGTGAATCTGACGCCCTTTTCCATCTTCTCACCGGCGAGCCTTTTCAAGAAACGGATAGCCTTTTAAGGTAACCTTTCTTTTTGAGCTGATGTATCTTGTTTTTATTGTATCTCCAGACCATGTCTCCTTTTTTGTCGCTTTCCACGTCCCAAGGCTCTACAATGATTATATCGTCTCTGTTTACCCACACTCTTTTTCTTAGCCTTCCTGGAATCCTAACCATCCTCTCGTTTCCATCTTCACATTCAACCCTAAGCCTGTCTGCTCCAAGGAGTTCCACCACCTTACCTATTAGCTGATCATCCTTGGGCTCCCTTATTCTTGTTTTTTGTTCTTCTGTCATGGAACTTGATTCTTTTCAAATTTTAAAAATCTATTCCAATCCGGATCCATGAAATCTGACAAGATATGTGCTAATATAGGTCTTTTGGCCATCTTTCAGACCTCTCAGCGTTTTACTGTCTTTTCTTTCGGCTCCATACCTGTCTGCAAGCTTTCTTGCAACGTCCTTCGCAGCCGAGTTTGAATACATATACAGATCAATCCCCTCATTCTTCACATTTGCTTTTGAAACAATCGATTCTTTTCCACTTTTTTTGTCTATAATTTTTTTACAGTCTTCCAAAATTTCCTCTATCATCTCTTCTTCGGCTCGGATCTGGACCAAAGCTTCGAAATAACCGGTTCCTATCCTTTTACAGTCCTCACAAACGGTTTGTTTTATATTCAACAAAACAGTTGCTTCCTCTCTGATTCTCAGGCCTTCTTTACAGAAACATACCCGTAGTTTCATCTCTTCCTTTTCTTTGTCCGGTGAGATATCTATTTCCTGCACTTCTCCTTTCGTTGTAATCTTGTCTTTGATTTTTTCTTTGAGAATATTTTCCATGCCTGCAGATTTCCATTCATCCGTTTTCTTCCTGCCACACTTTTTGCAGATCTCGACGTTTATTGAATCAGGGATTTCTACCCATTCGCCCCTTTCCTTGATGCACTTTTTACATAGGCCATCATAAAGTTCTTCTGTTTTCTTACCACACACCGGACAGAACCTTTCTTTCATTTTTATCACATTTCAGTTCATATACCACAGGCTTAAAGTCAGTTTAAAGGGCTCAAAAACCTCCTCGTTTTTGTATCCCATATGTTTGATGTCGACTGTTCTTTCGTCGGGCGATCCCACAGGTCTCAGTACCTCATTTTTTGGTGCTGCCCAGAGCACGCCTGCCCGGAGCAGGTTTTGAACGTCGTCGGGCATGTCTGCTCCAAAGGAACCGTCCTTGGTTTCTGATATCCAAACCGTCCTTCCTTCTAGTGGTTCGTTGACTACCATGTAGGGCGTCCCATTTTCCAGCACCTCGTACATACTTCCTTCTGTGCTGCTGCCTTCCTTTGCAAAGGTGTCATGGTCGAACTGGAAATCTCTGGGGTTGTCGAAAAAAACTATGTTTTGCCTTCTATAGATTCCTCTATCTGGTTTGATTATTTTTCTTATACCAACTTCCTCCCCATCAAATTTCTCTCCGTATAACTTAAACTCCTCACCCTCGGCGCAATCCTCACAGAGCACATGGTCGGTCGAGTTCTTGACCGTTATGTTTTTTTCTGTATCTCTGTCGATTTCCACGGTAAATATTTCCCCCGAAATGGTCCAGTTGCCCTCGTAGGGTTCAGGAAGCTGATACTCGGTGCTACCTGTATTCACAAGGCTTCCTAAACCGTAGAAAAGTTTAGAAGGTTCGTAGTTTGGTTTTGAAGCATTTTCTCTGTTCTTAAACCCACTTCCGTCTCCATCCTCCGGACCGTCACCCAGGCCGAAAATAGTGCTGTCGGTGTTGTTGGAAAACATCAGGAGCCCACCACCTTCTTCAAGGAAACCTATCAACTCTTCTTGGTGATTTCGTGCCTGTGTGTACTGTTCCTCCCCTCTTATTATGAAAACATCTACACCACCTTCTCCCATTTCCTCATCAAAGTTCTCATAGTTTATCCTTTCGTATTCAAATTCTATATACCGGCTGTTCATCCAGGCGGCGGGCTCAGAAAATACCTCAGATAGTCTTTGCCTTTCCTTGTCCGCATCCTCATCAACACAACCGCCTTCTGTGCAGTTGAACCCGAATGTTATGCTTCTTGGATAGTGATTTTCCATTCTTATTCCGTATCTTATGTTTGCCAGTTCTCCTGTAGAGTGCAGAAGCTCACTCATATTGTCTTCTATCGTCGGATCTTCTCTTAAAACGACGTTCTCGAGACCATACTCCCTTTCCAGTGAACCCAGAGCACTTTCACCGAGCCTTCTCAGAT
>PWFY01000088.1 GCA_003554235.1 Candidatus Aenigmatarchaeota archaeon | reverse complement strand
TGTTAAGCATGAAGAAGGCAACATGTCCTACTGGATTCCTCCGGGTGGTGCTGTTGAAGCAGGAGAGCTGGTACACGAAGCCGTCAAAAGAGAAGTCAAGGAAGAAACAAATGTGGACGTAAGCGTAAAAAGGCCGGTGTACTACAACGACTTTTTCGGTGGCACGAAGCACCACATGGAGTTTTTCTTCCTGTGCGACTACGAAGGAGGGCAAGTGGAACTGGGCGAGGATCCTGAGAGGGATAGCAGAGAAGGAATACTGAAGGACGTAAGATTCGTTGATATAAACAACCTACAGAACTACACCATACTTCCCCACCAGCTGAAAATACGTCTTCTAAAGGACGCCCCCTGTGGCTTTAAGAAAAGGGCCATCTACCTGAACCTTGAATAAAATATTTAAGTATGCGCAGAGAATACCATCCCAGGAGTGTTTGAAATGAGGCAACAGTCCGGTGGACGTTTTACAGCTTGAGAAAAGTCCTTCTAAAGATAAAAATCCCAAAAGAAATTTAAACCTGCCGAGGTTTCACTATAGGGAGTTGGTTACATGAAGCTTTTATTGTTGCATGCAAGTCACCTGGAGTTCGAACCGCATAAAAAGGCGGTGGATAGTGCCGAGGATCACGAAGGAAAGAAAAGAACGGAGGAATGTTTGGTGGTCTTCAATGCACTGGAAAAGGGCGACGAAAAGGATCTAGAATATGTAGTTGGGAGGGCCGCCGAGGAGATAGAGGATGTGGCCGACCAGGTGAACACCGACAGAGTAGTTGTATATCCATGGGTACACCTGACTTCAGAACCCGGTAACCTGGAGGAGGCATGTGATAGCCAGAAGATGATGGAGAAGAAACTGGAAGACGTCTTTGAAGTCACCAGAGCACCCTTCGGATGGTACAAAGAGTTTGAGATACATGTAAAGGGACACCCTCTTTCCGAGCTCAGTAGAGAGATAAGGCCGGAAGAAACCGAGGAAGATGGGAAAGAAGTTATAGAGTTGAGTGAAGAAGAACATAGAAGGCTCGTGAAGAAGTTCTCAAAGATAAATATGTCTGTAAAGGAGCCTCCAGAAGGAAAGAGTCACATACAACTTGGCAGGTACCTGGATATATTCATAAACAATGAGGTTGTTGGACCCGGGCTTCCCCTTCTCACACCAAAGGGAGCTACCATAAAGAGAGAAATAAGTAGGTTTATAGAAGACGAAGAAATAAAAAGAGGTTACAAGCGTGTTTCTACGCCCGAGATGGCCAAGTCCGATCTTTACAAACTTTCTGGTCATTGGCAGCACTACAAAGACGACATGTTTACACTTGAAGTCGGTGATGAGGACTACGCCCTGAGACCCATGACATGTCCCTTTCACTTCGCATTGTACAAGAGGGAGCCGAGGAGCTACAAGGATCTACCGAAAAGATACGCAGAGGTAGGTACGCTTTTCAGGAAGGAAAAGTCGGGTGAACTCAGAGGTCTTACAAGGGTGAGCCAGTTCGATCTGGCAGATGCACATATAATATGCAAGCCTGAGAATCTGGAGGAAGAGTTCAAGGGTGTGCTCGACCTCGTGGAACACGTCATGGACAAACTCGGCATCGAAGATATATGGTACAGGTTCTCCAAATGGGATCCTGAAAAGAAGGGTGACAAGTATATAGATGATCCCGAAGCATGGAAAAGTTCTCAGAAGGCCATGAGGAATATACTCGAGAAATCTGAACTTGATTTCGTGGAGGAAGATGACGAAGCTGCTTTCTACGGCCCTAAACTAGACCTACAGTATGAAGATGTTTACAACAAAGAAGATACCCTGATAACTGTGCAGATAGATCTCGCCTCTGCCAAAAGGTTCAAGCTAAGCTACAAAGACGAAAACGATGAAGAACAGGAGCCGCTGATTATACACAGGTCCTCGGTGGGCTGCTTGGAAAGAACCATAGCCCATATTCTGGAAAAAACACAGGGCAACCTGCCAACATGGCTTGCCCCCACACAGGTCAAGGTAATAAGCCACACAGACAGAAACATAGAAGCCTGTAAAGAGTTTACTGAGAAAATCAAGGACGAAATCCCGAAGCTTAGGGTAGAAACGGACTTCGAAAGTTCCACTCTGGGCAACAAGATAAAGAAGGTCGAGAAGATGAGGATACCGTACGCTGTAGTCATAGGCGACAAAGAAGAAGAAAAGGGTAAACTGGCGGTTCGGAGGAGGTGGGAAGAAGACGTAGAATATGATGTAGATATTGAAGAGTTCATAGAAGAAGTAAAGGAGAAGATAAAGAAAAAGAACTGAAAACCGTCTGGAATTTAATAACAAAGAAAACCAATTGAAGGCAAATGGAAAAAATAAAAACTCTGGTCTCCGTTCTGGCTGGTTTGGGTGCAGTGTTCATAATAGTGTTAGCAGCTGCTTTCTGGCCCGTCCTTGAAACAAGGGTAGCGGTTATTCCAGTCAGAGGAGCTATATCACCTGGTGCTCTGGAAGCTTCTCCGAGCAACGTCCAGGAACAGATACAGACGGCCCGTTCTGAAGGTGCAGAAGGCTTTCTATTTCAGATAAAATCCCCCGGTGGAACTGTTGTAGCTTCTCGTCAGCTTGAAAAAACCATAGACAATGTGGAAGAGCCCACTGTTTGCCAGCTACAGGACTACGCAACCTCCGGTGCATACTGGGCGGCATCGGCCTGCGACAAGATAGTCACAGACCCGCTTACGATGACAGGTGGGATAGGAGTTATGGCATCATATTTAGAATACTCAGAGTTTATGGAAGACGAGGGAATACAGTATATCAGGCTAATTGAGGGTGATCTAAAAGACATGGGTTCCCCGTATAGAAACATTACAGATGAGGAAAGGAAGTTGTTTGAAAAGATCCTCAAGGAAACCCACGCAGATTTCACGGATACAATCTTACAGAACAGAAAGATTGATGAAGATATGATGGAAGAGATAAAGCGTGGCCATATATTCATGGGGAGTGAAGCATTGGAACTGGGCCTCGCGGACCAGCTCGGTGGCAAACAAGAGGCAAAGAAAATCTTTGAAGAGGTATTCAATGAAACTGTTGTTTTAGAGGAATACCGCCGGAATCCCGGTCTCATAGAATTACTTTTTGGTACCAGAAGCGAGACAAGTGGAAAGTTAGAAGAAATGAGCAGCTCGGCAGAAGTAAACCCACCAAAGCTCTATGCACTTGTAGGTTAAAAGCTATTTCTTGTCTTTCCCTAACTTCTTCCAGTAGTTCTGGAAAATAGGTTCAAGAAAGTCCCCTGCTGCATGGTCACTCTGGGACCAGAAAGAAATGTCCTGGGTCGGATCCACTTCGTTCTCATGGGTAAGTGCAAAGGCAAACTCCTTACCATCTACTATGGAAAATCTACCTATAGCTTCTTCGTCATCTGGCAGGTGTCTGATGTCTGCAAACTCGGATATCTTATCGAGTATATCCCTTGAGCCTTCGGTCATAGGAGCAGCTATCTTGACGTCCACGCCCCTTTCGCTTGCTTCACGAAGATGGTTTATATGGCTATTATAGATTTCCTTGAGGCCTTCTTCAGAGGTCATCATATGAATCCTATCCTCCGACTTCTTGAACATGGTCTCTAACTGCTGGAGCAGCTGATGCCTTCCCTTTAAAGCTCCAGATATCTCTCCAGGATTTGTTGATTCTACGCCACCGTTGTAAAGTTTTTCAAGCTCCCCGAAGGTCTTGCTGTCTTTCATCCTGTCGATCTTGTTCTTCATCTCTTCAAACTCCTTCTCGTGCTTCTTCTTCAACCTTTCGAGGGCCTCGTCCGGATCCACGGGTGTATATTTCATAGGTTTCCCTGTTTGTATTCTTACAAGTCCTAAATCTTCCAAGCTTTCGAGAACGTCATATGTCCTGCTTCTAGGAACATCAGAAATATCAGAAAGTTCTCCTGCCGTAGAAGTCCCGTTTGAAAGCAGTGCCGTCCACAGCTTTCTCTGATAAGAATTTAAACCCAAAGTCTTTAGTTGGTCAAGTATTTCTTCGGAAACATTCATTTTTTATCACCATTAACTTATTCTACCCACACCTTTAAGTATTTTTTCACTTCGATGTAGTAACTATTATTTCTGTTTCTCGTAAAGACTTTTAAGTCTTTCGACTGTATCGGCCTCATCGGGGGACTTATTGTACCTGAAACGCAGGAGCCTTGGAAACCTTAGAGCATAGCCTGTATCGTATTTCGGGCTCTCCTGTATCTCCTCATACCCTACCTCCACCACTATTTCCGGCCTGACCTCTATGGTTCTGCCGTCCTCCTTTACGATCAGCTCTGAAAGCCTGTCCGTAACCTCTTGAAGCTGCTTTTCCGTCATTCCTGTGGCCATCTTGCCTGTCTTGAGGAACCGGCCTGTATCGGGATCTCTAACAGCAAGCATAAGAGACGATATCCATCGAGATCTCTTACCTTCACCCCAGATCCCCTCTATCACAACCAGATCCAGAGGCTCCATGGTTTCCTTTACCTTCTTCCAGTAGCCCACGCGTTTACCGGGCTGGTATTTTGCATCAAGGTTCTTGACCATGACACCTTCCTGGCTTTCTTTCAGCGCCCTCTGATAGAAGCGGTTTGCCTCCTCCATGTCATCTGTTTCGATGTGTTCAACGAGCTTGAATTTCCCTTCCTTCTC
>PWFY01000022.1 GCA_003554235.1 Candidatus Aenigmatarchaeota archaeon | reverse complement strand
TAGAGGATGTGGGCGTAACCTTTAGAAGAGATCCACAGACAGGTAGACCGAGGGCCAACAAAGCCGATTCAGTTAAAGACCGTGAGCAAAAAAAGAAGGGCAACTACTACTACATAGAAGAATAAGCACTACAACGTCGGCACCGATTCTATTACCTCATGGGCCTTGCTTCTAACTTCCGGTCTATACTATCAAGCCTTCTTAGTATTTCCTGTAACATTTCATCTGTGTCCCTGCTGTATCTTTGATTTCTTTCAGGACTGTTACCGGGTGTCTGAAGTTCTCTGTTGTTTTGGGGGTTCCTCATCCCAGGAGAGGGCCGCTGTGTTCCAGTATCGTTTCTGATGTTTCTGGACGTTTCCAATGGTCTTCTCTGACCTTCTGCACTTCTTTCCGGGCCGGGGCCCGGTCTGCCGGCATCACCACGGGGTTCATTTACCCGGGGATTTGAACTGTCGACCAGCCTCCTTTCCGATGGAAGGTTCATATTTTCTCTCTTCTGCCGTCTTTTGAGGGGAGAATCAGAGTCGGTGCCTGTGTCTTCGTTCCCGGAGATTCTTTCAACGTTCCTTTTTGTGGGTGGACTGCTGCTGCGACCCTTCTCTTTACTGCCGGGAAGAAGGTTCTTTATTTTGTCCAGTACCATAATTTTATTATTAGTGGGGAGGTATTTATTAGTGTTGGAGACGTTTCAAGACGTCTACATACATCTAAAAACATATGAGAGGATTTTATGGCTGCTGATCCAAGAAGATCATATCCAGGAGGTTTGAGGAAGAGGAAGCTAACCTTTGAAGGGAAGTCAGGCTTTCCGACAGGTTTGTATTTCAGTATGCTGGACATGCTTGAAGGCAGAGGATATACCATAGTAAAGGTGGAGGACTGGCTTGAGGTAAATCCGCAGTCGGATTTCTATGAGGATATATCACAGAAAAAACAGACAGTTGAGCAACAGGTTGGTAGGGTTCTCAAAAACCTTTCTCAGACCAGAAAGGAACTCGAAATGCTTAAGCATGACAGGAGAAAACTCGGTAGGATAATAGACCATTATGATGAAGGCGACATGGACGTACTGAAAAGCGACTTTGTGGATCTCGTCGACAGGAACACAAACATGAGTCTTTTGGACCTGGCCAACAGCGGGAGACTTCCTTCTATAGTTGTCGATTTCTACAAAGTAGAAGAGGAAGAGGATATAGACAAACTGGACGTTTCAAAGGGCGAAAAGCAGATACTCAGGAAGAAGTGGAAGCTGTTCCAGGACTGGTTGGATCGGTACGTCGGTGAGATACAGAGTAAAAAAGAGATGATAGAAGGTGAGATAAGGAGCAGGAAAGCTACCATAGAAAACTATAAAAAGTCTCTCAAGCCATATGCAAAGGCTCTCAAGAGAATACGTCTTACGGAGCCGGAAGAATACAAGGGACTCAGCGACCCGAGAATAATTGAAAGGTACCCTGGTTCAGTCTCAGGAGTCAAGCTCTATGCATGGCAGGATATAAGGGAACTTCATTCCGGGACAGGTAGTGCATATGCCGGATACGAAGAAAATGTAGTGGACTATTCCAAGATACCAGAGGGTATAGAAGGTCATGAGTTCTATCTGTTTCTTGAAATAGAGGTGAGCAAGAAGTCGTTTATAGTTTCGGGAAACGACGCCGAAGGGATAACTATAGAGATCGATCCTAACCTTTATCATAGGAAGGATCTAGAGGAGAAAAAGGAGGAGATAGAGCGCAAAGAGAAGGATCTTTTGAAGTCTATAGATGTAATGGGCGGAGAGCCTGTGGATACCACAGAGGAGGATGATGAGGAAGATAAGGAAAGGGTCGGTAAGAAGATGAAGAAGTTCGGCAAAAGGATTTTAAGGATACCACCCGAAAGGGAACCTTCACCGGGTCAGAAGGCCGAGTTCAAATATCTGATAGAGGATGAAATGAATATAATCTACGAGAAAATAAAGGACCTGGGCGGTGGCATAAGGATATGGAAGCTCATAAAGGGTGGAGCCAAGGGTGGCTAGACAATGATAGAAGCCCTGAAGGATTTTTTTGGTCTCGAAGACGAAGAAGAAAAGAAGCTAGAGCCAGAGGGGTATATAGTTCAAGCCAGCGAATGGCCCGAAAAGGTTAACAAGAGAATAACCGAGTCCGTGTCTTCTACAGCCCAAAAGGGCGTTTCTGGAATCGAGATAACCGCAAACCACCCGGATTCTATAACCAATCAGGCAGCCAGGGAGATAAAAAACTTCCAGGAACAGGAAAACATAAGTGTAAATATCCACGCAACGATGCAACTTAGAACCGCTATGGCCGAGGAGAACAACTACAACAGGGTCCACCAGTATATGAAAGGCTATATAAAGAAGGCAGGAGACATCAACGCCGACTATGTAAATCTCCATACTTCCGCCTTTCCGAGCCCCGAGATAGGAAGGATGAGAGGTGTCAGATACGAGGTTATGGTAACACCAAAGGGGGAACCCCTCAAGGACTTTATAGTAGACCTTTCGAAAAAGCATTACAGTTCTGAAACCTACGAATGGCTTGTAAAGGAATGGAACAAGATCGGACTTATAGGTAGGTGGGATGTCATCGAAGTGATAGAAGACGGGGAGATAGAGAAGCTGATCCCCGACGAATATGTGAGTAAAATCAGAGAGCAAATACTCAGGAGAAGAAGAAGACAAGCCGAGATTACCGGCAGGAACCCCGATGATGTCGAGGTTACATGGGGAGAAGCCTTGGAAGAGGCCAAGAAAAACTATGAAAACGAAGGAACCCATATAATGAAAAGGTTCAAGGAACTACCCAAGGAAGATGATCTTAGAATTAAGATACTCAAGAGAGCTGCAAAGCACGTTCTCGAGGAGAAGGGCGACATACTTTTTGAAGAAAGAAATGTAATGAACGAATTCAGGGTGTACAAGCTCATGGGCTGGTGGATGTACGAGAACGGACATCCCATCTGGAGAAGGATATGTGGAAACCAAGATCCGGATGAGCTCAAGGAACAGAGCTCCGGGGAGAGGGGGATGAAAAAACTTGTGGACGCTGTTGCAGGGAGATATCTAGAGGGACATGTGAAACATTGGATCGAAGATCTAGAGGAAAATGATGTCAAGATAACTCTGGAAACTCCCGATGCCAGAAATCCTGAATATCTGGGACATTATAGGCTGGTCAGACCTGAAAGGATATACCACGTGGTCAAGACCATAAACCATCCCAATGTCAAACTCTGCTTTGATTTTGAGCATATAGCGACCCATGGATATGATGTGAAAAAACTTCTTGATGAAGCCCCCGACAATCTAGGTGAGGAAACATACCTTGTTCATCTATCCAGCAGTCCTTCGCCCGGGCACGAACATTTCCCTATACAGAAGGGCGAAAGAGAACTCTATGAGATGTTATGGAAACTAAAAACCAAAGGCTTTGAGGAAGGATACCTTACTTTTGAGAGAGGTGGGGGTGAGGGCGCCGGAGGCCAGGGAGATACTGTATGGGAGGAGTCCATTCCCAGGATAAAGGAGATGGCTATATTTCTTGAGGACAATATTTCTCCTGATGAACTTCCTGACTGGTTCTACGGCTACGATGAAAAGGAGTTCAAGAGAGACCAGGCAGTCGTCTTGAGTAAAACATTTGAGCCTCTGAAAGGCCTCATAGAGTCGCCTCAGATGGGTGATACCCTCCTCGGGGAATACGCTGTTGAAACCGAACCAAGGATGAGAGGGGAGGACGGCTGGAAAACGGAAGAGCATCAGTAGGCAAACTTTTAAATAGTACAAGTTGTAACTATTAAGTGGTTAATGGTGTGAAAAATGGCTTCTGAAAAAAGAGATAATGCAACTGAGAACGGTCTAAAACCCGATGAAACCTTTGCAGGTAAAGCCAAGGACTTTAGATCCACTAAAAGGAAAATAAAGGACTTTCAGAAGAAAAGAAGGATGGATGCTGCTGAAAAGTTCAAGGAGGAAGCCTTGGAGAAGTACAGTGAGTACATAAATGCTATAATCGCTACAGGTTCTGTAACACGTGAAGAGTTCTCTTCAGAGTCAGATCTGGACATTACCGTCTTTATAGATGATACAAAGGAGGATATGGACAAGAAAAAAAAGAAACAGATCGAAAAGGGGCTCAAGGGAATAGCCGAAGGCTGTGGTAAAACCAAATCCGGTAGCCATATTCTTCATGTACAACCCCCCTGGACAATAACCGAATACTGGGATATGATGAGAAGAGGAAGCCCTGTTGCCCATTCCTGGACACAGGACGCGGTTGCAGTGTACGACGACGGTTTTTTCGGACCTATACAGAGGCTTTATAAGATGGGGAAGCTTCCGGCGACCAGGAAGTCTGCCGAAAAGAGAATGTCAAAGGTTCCTAAGAGAATAAACCGTGCAGAAAGGATGAAGGTACTTATCGTGGCTAAGGATGTCTATCATGCCATGACAAACTCATTGCAGGCTGTTGTGGTTTATATGGGTGAAGAGGTACCTGCACCCAAACAGTTAACAAGAATTGCCAGAGAAAAACTTGTCGATAGGGATCTCCTGGATGAAAAGTATGTGGAGCAGTACGAGGAAGTTTATTCAATATACAAGGCTGTGGAACACAACAAGCTGGATGGCATGGAGGGTAAAAAGGTGGATGAATATATAGAGATGGCAAAGGAGTTTGTCGGTGAGATGCAGAAGATAATGAAGAGAATAGAGCTAAACAGAAAGGCCAGAAAGATACAGTCAAACTACGAGTCTATGGTCAAGACCTCTGTTGCAGTCCTTAAGGCTCTGGACAAGCTGCCTGAAGATCCTAAGAATCTTCCAAAGGCCTTCAAGGAAAACCTTATC
>PWFY01000066.1 GCA_003554235.1 Candidatus Aenigmatarchaeota archaeon | reverse complement strand
TAAATACAGCGGTAACTGCCAGTACAACACCCGAAAGGTGTACAATCTGTCTCTTGGTTTCCTTGTAGTTCAGATAACCACCAGACTATTATTTCTGGAGAACCAACTTAAGTCTGTGGTATTATGCCTAAAACAGGTTCCGCCGATCTTCCGCTACATAGTGGAAAGGCACCGCGTTGGTTGTTTTCTAGAATGGAGAAGCTTGTCGGTGCTATATCCGAGGTCATAATCCAGGAATACAATCAGGAGGAGCTACTTCACAGACTTTCGGATCCATACTGGTTCCAGTCCCTTGGATGCGTTGTAGGATTTGACTGGCATTCATCGGGCTTAACCACGACTCTTACAGGCGCTCTGAAGGAAGCTTTGGACGAAGAAGAACATGGTTTAAAGGTTGTGGGGGGCAAGGGCTCGACTTCGCGGAAGGCCCCGGGTGAAATTCTGGACTCTGGCATGTGTAGCTATGGAAGGCTGGAAAAACTTGCTGAGACAAGCAAGCTATCTGCAAAGGTCGACTCTAACTGTGTTCAGGATACATATAGTCTCTACCACCATGTGCTGATTTTTACAGAAAAGGGAAGGTGGGCTGTTATACAGCAGGGAATGAATCCCGAAAAAAAGTACGCACGCCGTTACCACTGGTTCTCTGAAGGCGTTCAGGAGTTCGTGAACGAGCCACACAGAGGAATATCAACGATGAAAAAAGAGGATAAGGTTCTAAACCTCACATCCTCGTTGTCCCAGGAGACAAGAAAGGTGTCGGTTGACCTTGTAAACGATGGACCTGAGCACTTGGAGAGGTACCTCAAACCAAAGAACCAAAAATCCATCTTCAACTTTTCCACCTCCACAGAAAGATCCAAGAAACTGGAGCTACCGGCTCACCATGATGTTAGGGTCTCCGAACTCACAAAACAGACGCTTAATAACCTCAAAAAGGCGGAGCAGAGGCAGCCTCAGGACTATGAAGATCTTGTTGGAATGGAAGGTGTTGGCGAAAAGTCTCTGAGAGCTCTGGCCTTGATAGCGCAGTTAGTACATGGGACGGAGAACGACTGGGACGACCCGGCTCGCTTCAGCTTTGCCCATGGCGGAAAGGACGGTTATCCTAGACCCGTGGACAGGGATCAGTATGACAGGAGCATTGATGTACTGGAGGAAGCTTTGGAAAAGGCTGAGGTTGGAAAGAAGGAGAAGCTTAGGTCTCTGAGGAAGCTAAATAAGATTAAAGATGAGAAATAATAGTGAAGGTCGGTTGACTGACCTTATTTTACGTTTACACTTTCTACATATGGCGTTTCGGCCTTTTCCACACTTACGTCGTTGTCACGGAGTACCCTTCTGAAGTCATCGTGCTGGTCCTTGGCAAGTATGTTTATAGCCTTTCCTTCTTCTCCGGCTCTTGCTGTTCTGCCGATTCTGTGCATGTACTGTTTGCTGTCGTTGGGTATATCGTAGTTGTAGATGTGTGATATGTTGTCTATGTCCAGACCTCTTGCGGCCACGTCAGTACATACCAAAACGTCTACATTTCCGGCTTCGAACTTTTCCATTGCTCTATCCCTCTGGTTCTGTGAAAAACCACCATGTATAGCCTGTGCTTTGATACCTTCCTTCTTTAGATTTCTTTCTATAAACTCTACGGTTCTTCTTGTGTTGGAGAATACCATAGAAAGTTCTGTCTCTTCCTCCTTGAGAAGATGTACCAGAAGCGAGAGTTTGAGATGTCCTGGTATATCATAATAAACCTGTTCCAGTTTATCAGGATCTACCTTGTTTTCTGCAAAAACATCTACAGGGTCTTCCATATATCTTTCTGCAAGTTTCATTACTTCGCTCCTTATTGTGGCGGATGTAAATATCGTCTGCTTATCGCTTGGAGTCTCCTTCATTATCTCTTCTACGTCGTCTATGAATCCCATGTCCAGCATTCTATCGGCTTCGTCCAGAACAAATGTGTTTACGTTGGACAGGTCTATTCTGTTTTTTCCTATTAAATCCAAAAGCCTTCCTGGTGTCGCTACTACTACCTCTGCCTTTTTTATGGCCCGGTACTGTGGTTCGTATGGGACACCGCCGTGTATTATTGCTATGTTGTATTTGTGGTGTCTTGAGAATTCATCTATGGCATCCCTAACCTGTTTGGCAAGTTCTCTTGTCGGCGCTAGAACCAGTCCCTGAATTTCACCCATCTCCGGCTCGACGTTCTCAACTATCCCTGCTGCAAATGCAAGAGTCTTTCCTGAACCTGTTGCAGAGCCTGCTATCACATCCTTGCCCTTGATTATGGGCGGAATAGCCCTTTCTTGTATTTCCGTTGGTTTATCGAAGTCCTTTTCCTGAATAGATTTTAAAATCTGGTTTGATAGATCGAAATCTGTAAAACTTTTCATTTAATTACCTCCTAAATTAGTTAACGAGTGAAGACAAGAAAAAGCGCATTTTTTATACTTTTCCTTGTTAACCTTCTCTTTTCTCTTTCTGTGTCTTCAACCCCGAGACTTAAATAGGTTTTGGTTCCGGAACCTTTTTTTATCTGAACAACCATGTATTGACTGATGATCTTGGATAGTTCTTCAGAGAAGGGCATTTCGCCTCTAATTGCCTCTGTTATTCTGATAGCCTTCGTAATAGCAGTGGCCTCCATAGTTGCGACTTTCTTCACGGAGATAGCCGAGGACTGGGGGGAGGGTCTGGGGGAGGAAGATCCCATTGGAATGGTGTTCACAGACGTTGAAATAGTGGATGTGAACACAACTGATGACAACATTGTGGTACGTAATACAGGACGTAGTGAAATACAGGGCTTTGTTGTCAATATATACAACGGGGGCGTCTTGTCCGAAGAACTACCAAATGTTTCTCTGGGATCAGGTCAGGCAGGGAACCTGAACCTCACGGGCACAGACATTGAAGGTGGTTTGGAGGGGGCAGGAGAAGTAGAGGTATCTCCGATGGGTGTTCCGGATAGGTCTGATAGGATGGACATCTCTTAGTCTTCTTTTCGTTTGCCCAGGATCTTTACTATAAGTCTCCGTCTGTTTCTAGGGCCGTCTGTTTCGATGAAAAAGATGTCTTGCCATCTACCGAGATCAAGCTTTCCGTTGCTTATCGGTATCGTCCTGTCGGTGCCCACAAACGCACTTTTGATGTGTGCGTGCGCGTTGTTGTCTATCATGTCGTGGTCCCAGTCGTTGTTCTCCGGGGCTATTTCTTTTAGGCCTTTTAGATAGTCTTTCTTTATACCCCTTTCATTTTCGTTCAAAATCAAAACTCCAGTGGCATGCGGAGCGAAAAGGAGACAGAGGCCGTCCTCAACGTCTGATTTTTTGACCCTTTTCTTAACCTCCTGTGTGAGATTCTTCACCTCGTTCTTTTTTGAGGTGCCGAACTCTATTTCGTAGGTTTCAATCATCAAGATATACACCACGAGTTTTTTGTCGAAGAGAGCTTAAATATTTTTAACATATTGTTAACAAGGGGTCAATAGAAACGCATAGAATTAAGGTACTACGAGCCGGTCGAACACGGTTTGTGTAGGTATTATCTGTTGTTTTAAGCGACGGATCATAGGAT
Source organism: Candidatus Aenigmatarchaeota archaeon (assembly GCA_003554235.1). GTDB lineage: Archaea > Aenigmatarchaeota > Aenigmatarchaeia > PWEA01 > PWEA01 > PWEA01. The sequence continues at coordinate 1,312 of PWFY01000066.1, read as the reverse complement.
TCTTTTCGAGCTGTCCAGTATCCTAAGCCTTATACCGCAACTGGGACAACCTATTGCACCTGATGATAGATCGCTTTCACATCTTGGGCAGTTTTCTGTACCTGTCATAGTTCACCTCCGTGGTTGAAAATCAGCTCTGATTCATAGATTGAATCTATGTCTTTCAGCGTTGTTTCGAGGTTTATGCTACCTTCCCTGAAAAAGATAAGTATGCTGATCAACTCGTGAATTCTTTTACCCTCGACCTTCAGATCCTCTTCAAGGTTTTCGGCCAGACTCTGAAGGTTCCGTAAAGCGTATTTAATTTCAGACACCCCCATCTAATGTTTTTGTTTTTCTTTGGTTTTTTACGAGGCTAAACAGTCAGAACCAAGTATTTGCTATTTCCACACACCTTGCAAATCAGCTTTGATTTGCGAAGGGAAATACATATTGTATTCTCAAATACTTAAAGTTTGTGTTTTTGCAAATCAGTAGTGATATGCAAAGCCGTAAAACATAAAAGGCTGCCCGACAAATAGTTGTAGTTATATATGATTTCTAATCCCCATGGAGAAAATGAAAAACTGGGAGAGATAAAGGAAGTTCTTGAGGAAAACCCCTCGGGAATGACAATAAAAGGTATTTCTGACAAGATGGGCATGAACAGAAACTCCGTTGCCAAATACCTGGAGATCCTGACGATCTCCGGTGAAGCGGAAAGAAAAACGGTGGGACCTGCCAAGGTTTACAAGATTTCAGATAGCGTACCGTTGAGTGCGGTGCTTGACTACTCCGATGACTGTATACTCGTCCTGGACGAAGAAATGAGGGTGACCAGGGCCAACAGACAGTTCTTTGAGAAGTTCGATTTCGATAGAGGGGAGGTTATAGATGAGTCGGCCAGAGACGTTGATATACCTATATTTGACAGGATAGAGGAAGACGAAGGCATACCTGTTTTTCCTGAAGAGAGTGTTCTTCCCGATATACAGGCCGCCCTCAGCGAAAAGAAGAAAAGGAGTACAGAGATTGAGATGGAGTTTGAAGAAGGTGATTTTTTCTTTGAAATAGAAATAATACCAACAACCTTTCACAGTGGGAGAACAGGTGTGACCTTGGTATGTAAGGATATAACTAAAAGAAAGCAGGCAGAAAACCAGCTTAAGGAATACAGAAAGAGGCTGGAGGAGCTGGTTAAGGACAGGGCAAAGGAAATAAGGAGGACAAAAGAAAGACTTTCGTCACTGATAAACGCTTCTCATGACTCGATATATATGGTTGACGAGGACTGCCGTTATATAATTGTCAACAAGGAGCTTGTCGAGAGGAT
>PWFY01000045.1 GCA_003554235.1 Candidatus Aenigmatarchaeota archaeon | reverse complement strand
TTTTTTCTCTCGGTGATGTTCTTCCCGGAGGCGATAAGCGAGACAATTTTGCCCTCTTCATTTCTTACTGGTCTCAATGAAAAGTCGACAGTTATTTCCTCCTCGTCTTCTCTTAAGTGAGTGGCTTCGAACCGTACAATTTCACCATTTTTTGCTTTTTCGATACTTTCCCTCAGTCTTTCTTGTAATTCTTTGGAGTGAGTCCACCAAGGAGTGTTCCAAAACTTTTCTCCCTCAACCTCGGAAGAATTAGCACCTATAAAATCTAAAGCAGATTGGTTAGCCTCACGAAGTATACCGTCTGTGTCAATTATTCCGATAAATGTTGCTGGGTCGTTGAAAATAGCGTCCAATTGTCTTTTAACTTTCCCGCAGTTTTTCTTCAGCTTTCTCCTCCTCTCTCCTCAACCGGGTTTGCCGAATGATGTTTTCTTTCATAGCTTCGTAATGTTCTCGTGTGACTCTCCCTTCTTGTTGGGCTTTGAATACTTCAGGAGGCATATAATGTATATTCGTATATAGATCGTTGTAAATCAGAACTTTAGGATGTGTATGGAGAACATCCACAAGCGTTTCAGGCTCAAATTTCTCTTCGTTGTATTGACACAGGGCTATAACTTTATGGTTTGGAAGGAACTCGTTCAGCTTCGTCTCATACTCCATCAATCTCTCGACCCCAGGCATATCGCTGAAAAACCAAGTCATTTCGCCAGTCACTCTCAAACCGTCGTAACCTTCTTCCAAAGCCTCGTCTTTAACCTCTTCAAGCAAGTTAATCATTTCATCCGGGTCGAAATAACCGTCTTTCAAATACGACTCGCTCTTAGTCATGAACTCAAACTGGCCAGATTCTACAAAATCTTCTACATCAAAATCCAGGCTCTCGAAAGCCTCGATAACCTCCTCTTTTGTCCTATCATCGACCACATACAGGCATTTCTCATTCCTCTCTATCCCCAAAGACATGAAAGACGAAAGTGCGGAGAGCTGCTCCTCCTTATTTCTATAAATACAGCAAATATGAGTGCCCAGATCCTGGTCTTTTAACCTCGACTTCAAATTTTCGTTAATCTCCAACTTTTCGTTAAGTTCTCTCTCATCCGCCATGGCTTTATGATTCTCCAATAATTTCCGTCTGGGGCAGATAATCTTCTTCAAAAATACTTTAACCCTCAAATCAAGAACTTTCGACTATTTTCTTCAGCTCTTCCCTCTCCAGAATACCGTTCAGGTAGCTCACGACCTCGTACCTATCCTTCACTTCTCCACCTTTCTCTATCAGGACGGTTGGAGTCGATTTCACCTCGAAATCTTTGGCTTTTTCGCTGTTTTCTGAAATATCGACAACTTCCAGTTCAATATTATGGTCTTTTAGATAGGCCAAACCGTCCGCGTAAAACGTCAACAGCTCTGGTTCGGTCTTGCTCGAGTAAAAAATCCAAACTCTCGGCTCACCATCAGTCATTTCTCCACCTTTCCAAACACTTCTCCAATTTCTATACCCTTGTCGGTGATTTTTAACTCCCTGACGTATTTGTCATGGTCGCAACCTCTCATCTTCAGAACGTGTATTGCTTTTCCGACCTTGTTCTCTCGCTCCACGTATCTCAACATTATTATTCCATCGACGAGTGAACTGAGTCGAAGGTCGCTGGCCTGCGTCGATCCTAGTATTTGTTCCGGGTCTTGGCTGAAGAGCCCGCTCGTTAAATGCGTCATCAAACCCGTAACACCACGAGCCTTCAAAGCAGAGTTCAACTGTAGGAGTATTTGCCTCAATTTATCGTCGCTCAATCCTGCCGAAGGCAATGAAGAAACCGAATCAAGGACGATTCTATCTGCATCGGTCTCGTCCACAACGTTCAAGATTTGATAGAGGAACTTATCGGGATACGTGTCTATCAGCTCTGGAGTGACGAAGTGGAGTAGACCGTCTTCTTCGTACTTGTCGAAGTCCCACCCGTGGGCCTTTGCCGTCTTCTTCACCTGCGGCAATGGCTCCTCCAGATTCACATGGACACAGTTCTCCCCTTTTTTCACACCCTCCGACAGGAATTGCATGCAGAAAGTGGTTTTACCCGTCCCCGAATTTCCGGTAATCAAAATTATATGTCCTTCGGGGTATCCTCCTTTGAGCATTTCGTCGAGCTTCTCGATCCCTGTGGTTTTTCTTTTCTGGAAGTCCGTCTCCGAAATTCTCCGATCGACCGGAATTTTCGGGTAGATAGTGATTCCTTTTGTGCTGATGTCGAAAAACATGTTGCCGCTGCGAAAATCAATACCGCGCATTTTCCTCACTTCCATCTTCCGAATTACTTTTTGCTCTCCCTGTGTATAGTCAAGGTCTAGAATCCCGTCGGAGATGAAGTCCTCCACGTTGAATGGTGTGGATCCGTTTCTGGATTCTGAGGTGAGGAACACGGTGCAACCTTTTCCGCTCAATACGGTTCCGAGCCTGAAGATGAAGTATCTGAAGAGTTCGGTATCGTCTATCATGTACCCTACTGCGGTGATCGAATCGATTACCATTCTCCTCGCGCCGGTCTCATCGACCAGCCCTTCAATTCTTTCGACAAGTTCGTCGACATCGTCCCTTTCCACCTTTTTTCCTTTTGTCCCGAAGTCCATCAGTTCTACCATGCTTCGTAGGTCTGTGAAACGCAGGTTGCCGTTCTCCAAGGGTTCGCGATCGTAAAAGTCCATCGACGCTATGTTCTTAATCGCCTTTGTGAACGGTTCTGTGACTGATATGTATATTCCCGGATGTTCGAGATTTTTCCAACCTTCGAACAACCACTGCATTGAAAGGACCGTTTTTCCCGTGCCTGATTGGCCAGTCAAAAGAACCACGTGACCTTCGGGAATACCTCCTTCAAGAGTTTTGTCTAAACCATCGATTCCAGTTTCCCTAATTTTTGTTTCCATAGCCTCATTCAAGCATTTCTCCCTCCTTAATCATTATTATTCTCTCAAAAGGGATAGGCTTTCCCTCTAAGCTTTCTTAAGCCGAACATCGAATCTGGTTCCTCCTAGGTCTGAGTCTTTAACCTCGATACTCCCTTCATAGATATCCAATAGGGTTTTCACGAGAAACAAGCCGAGTCCAGTTCCCCTTTCCTTATCTGTAGTGTAACCTTTCTCGAAGATTTTATCCTTATCTTCATCCGGAATCCCTTTTCCATCATCCTCTATGATGCAGACTATCTCTTCCTCGCCTCTTTCACCGTGAATCTGGATTTTGTTGCCTCCCGAGTGCTGTATGGCGTTTTCGATAATGTTGGAGAACACCCGGTCCAGAAGCGATCCGCCGAGAACTTTGCACCCCTTTCCGGGACAGTCGGCTTCTATCTCGATTTCTTTCTCTTCGTCTGTTGGTTTTGCCTGATCAATGGCTTCGTTTATAGCGGTGTCTATCCTAACCTCTAAGATCTCCTCTTCCTGGGCTTCTCTCAAATGTCTGACCTTTTCAATAATTTCAGCCGCTTCTTTCATTCCTTTCTTTCCCTTCGTGATGTATCTCTCGGCCTCTTCCGGTAAGTCGAAGTCCTCTAGCAACTCATTGTAGCCCTGAATAATCTGAAGCTTGTTCCGAACATCGTGCCTGAGTAAGGAGTGGAGAAAGTCCTCGCGTTCCTCTGCCTTTTTGCGTTCTGAAATGTTTCGAAAGACTCCTAGAACGGTCTCCCTCCCTTGGAGTTCAAGGTTGGAGGTCCCGACCTCGACCGGAACTTTATCACCATCGCCATTCAAAATATGGAGTTCTTCCATTTCTCCTATACCTTTACCCTCGAACATTTTCCTGTAACGGTCCGCTTCCTCTTCCGGTCGGATTTCGGACAGTTCTTTGCCGATGATTTTCCCTCGATCCATTCCAAACAGATTTTCGGCTTGCTTGTTTGCGTCCATTATCTCCCCTGAGTTCTTGTCTATGAAGAGAATCGGGTCCGGAACCGTCTCGGTCAATTGTCGATATTTTTCCATCCCTTTCCTGAGGGTTTCATTCCTTTTCTCCATATCTTCAAGGGTCTGCTCCGCCTCCTTCCGATCGGTGATATCCTGAACGCTTCCTATCGCCTCGATCGGTTCTCCCTCGTCGTCAAACCTTATGTCGGCTTTCTCCCTCACCCATTTCGTCTCTCCGTCGACTAGAATTCTGTGCTCTATATCGTATTTTCCAGTTTCTAAGGCTTCGTTCCATTTTTCATCCACGTAGTCTCGATCCTCCGGGTGGATGAACTCTAAAAACTCGTCGTAGCTTATCGATTTCCCGATAGGGACTTCAAATATTCGATAGGTTTCATCGGACCAAGATAGATCGACATTTTCTAGGTCGATCTCCCAGCTACCTACTTTTGCAATTTCTTGAGATCGTTCGAGCCGTTCTCTGTTTCTTCTGGCTTTTTCCTCTAGTTCTTTCCGCTCCGTAATGTCGATTCCAGAGCTTAGAGTTGCGTTGACGTTTCCCTCTTCTTCTTTCAGGATTGAATTGTGCCAGAGTATTGTTCTTATCTCACCGGATTTAGTTAAAACAGGGCTTTCGTAGTATTCAGGATATTCGCTTTCCCCGACGCCCTGATGAACATCTCGGATCTCCTCCCTGTCCTCTTCTGGAACAAAGTTCTCGAACCAGTTTTTCCCTATGATATCCTCTTTGTCGTAACCTAGGACTTCGGAAGCTTTCCTGTTAGCCTGTATGACTTTTCCCTGTTGGTTTATACTTACCATCATCACTTCAGCGGTTTCCAGATATCTTTGAGCCCTGTCCCTCTCCTCTTCCAGTTTTTCTTCCGCTTTTTTACGTTCGGAAACGTCCCTGATATTGCACTGCACTACCTTCTCTCCGCCCGCCTCGTACGTGTTGCTGACAAACTCTACTGTTCTCTCCTCTCCTTTCTTCGTCTTGATCGGC
>PWFY01000077.1 GCA_003554235.1 Candidatus Aenigmatarchaeota archaeon | reverse complement strand
GGAGGAGAAGGAGAAAGGTGGGGAGGGGGGAGAGTTAAAGAAGGAAACAAAAACAAAGAAACGTAAAAAGGAGAAAGAGGTGGAGGGTGAGGTGGAGGGAGATGTTGAGGAAACCATAGAAGGGATAAAAAACATACTTTATAGACTCAGAAGAGGTGCTAGAAAAAAGAAGCTCGGGGGGAGAGGCTCGGGAGGACTCAAAAAAACAGTGGAAACAGAGATAGGCACGGTCACAGAACTTGATAATATAATAATAGAAACACCCGAGATGGATTACGATGTCAGTTTTGAAGATGGTAAAATGGGACCAAGAGAAAACAACCGGGAAAAGTTGAAAAGACTGCCTGGAATCTTGGGTATGCTGAAAAGAGGCGTGGAAAGGGACGGTACAGAGGGGAGGAAAACAAGGGATCTGAACGAGTCCCAAGAAAGACAGGATCAGAAGGATGAAGAGGAGCTTATGGAAATGATAGAGGTAATCAGCGAAGAAGAGATTGAAGAAGAGGAGGTGGTGGAAATAGAGGAAGAGGAGGAAGACGCAGATATAGAGAAAGAAGTGGATGTTGAAATTATGAGCAGGTTCGGTGATATAAACGATATATTCGGTAGGTTGAAAGACGGCCTGAAAAATAAACACGAGGAAAATGTTCAGGAAATTTCACAGCAGACGATGTCGGGGGGAGGATTGGGATCCTTTGGTACACAAAACCAGGGTTTTCCAGGTTCCCTATCCCAGGAACAGATCGTGTGGCTTGACGGCGGAGACAAGCTTTCGGAGATCGAAAGAGAGGCAATTATGCAAGAGATATCGAAGAGTTGAGGTGTTAGATTGGTTGACATAAAGATAAAGGGAAAGGAGATCGCCCCGGATGGGCAGGGCTACATTATAAAGGGAGAGGTAAATGGGAAGGATTTCAAAGTAAAGAGAGTGCCTGGCTCGACCATACAGCCGATGGTCCCCACAAGACAAAATAAGCAGGAAGACACGAGCAGTGAAAGCGACGATTCTGGAGTTTTTGAAAGTGTGGAGGAGGAGGAGGCAACAGAACTCCCCGAAACTTCGTGGACCGGAAGTTCTAAAGAGGAGGAAGAAGGGGATGAAGAGGAGGAAAAGAAAATCACTGAGATAGATGAATACTACAGCGTAGTGCCAAGAAAGCCAGACCCCGACGAGGATATCTATTCTTATGTCCATATATCATGGGATGATAGTGGAGGTGGTCTCAAATACAACGTAGTAGAACCTATACTATCGAAGGGTGATGAAAAGCTCCTTGGTGAGATCAAGGAAAGTATAGAAAACAGACTGGATGTTGAGTTTGAAGAAATAGGAAAGATGGAGGCCAAGGGTTATATCTCAAGTGAGCTGGATAAAGTACTTGAAATAATGGGCAGAAATGTTTCAGAGACGCGGAGAAAGGCCCTCAAATACTATCTGGAAAGGGATTTCATAGGCATGGGTAAGATAGAGCCGCTTATGAGAGACCCGAATATAGAGGAAATATCCTGTGATGGAGTAGATGTACCAATATTTGTCTACCATAGGAATGCAAGATACGGTTCCCTGGAAACAAACATAGTTTTTGAGGACGAAGAAGGACTCGATACCTTTGTAAGAAGGTTGGGCCAGATAGTGGGCAAAACTGTATCCATGGCCGATCCGCTTGTCGACGCATCGCTTCCAGATGGCTCAAGGCTCCAGGCAACCCTGGGAACAGACATAGCAAGGAAGGGCTCGAACTTTACTATAAGGAAGTTTACAGAGAATCCATTGACTCCCGTTGACCTTGTAGAGTTCGAAACACTGGACCCCAGGACTTTGGCCTATCTTTGGATGGCAATAGAGCATCAGAATTCTGTTCTCATATCCGGTGGAACAGCAACAGGTAAGACTACGATGCTAAATGTCATTTCACTTTTCATAAAACCAGAGATGAAGATAGTTACCATCGAGGATACGGCAGAACTTAGGTTGCCACACGATCACTGGGTACCAGAGGTAGCCAGGGAGGCAATATCCGAAAAGGGTAAAAAGTCTGTAGACATGTTTAGACTTCTCAAGGAGTCGTTGAGACAGAGGCCGGACTACATAGTAGTAGGTGAGGTAAGAGGTGAGGAAGCCTTTGTCTTATTTCAGCAGATGTCAACAGGACATCCAGGCCTAGCCACTATACATGCAGAGAATCCCGAGAGACTTGTAGACAGACTGACAACCGAACCGATAGACCTGCCCCCATCACTTCTTGGAGCACTCGACATAGCTATTTTTATAAGAAAGGTAAGGAGAGGGGATACCCTACTGAGGAAGATAGACCAGATCGTAGAAATAAAGAGATTTTCCAGAAAAGAGAATATACCGAAGATGAATCCTGTCCTTGGATGGGATCCTGAAAAGGACAAGATAGTTAACGACAACCCTAGCTTAATCCTGAAGGAGATATGCAGACTGAAGGGAATGAGTGACGAGGAGATGAAAGAAGAGATGAAGGACAGGCAAAGTGTGATAGAATGGATGGTGGAGCAGAGTGTAAGGGACATAGAGACAATAGGTAAAATACTGGGTAAGTATTATTCAGACAAAGAAACTGTAATGGAAAAAATCAAAGGTTAGAGGTAATTATATTGGAACTAAAAGAATGGTACAGAAAAAAATCTCTTGAACTTCTGTCGGACAAGTTGGACCCTCATCTGCACTATTTCCACAATCTGAAACCCAAACTACTCGAGGCCAATATAAACCTGTCGCTAAGGGAGTATGTATGTATTGCTGCGCTGACTGTGATTTTAGTATTTCTTATAGAAACTCCCCTGCTGGCCTTTGTTTTTGGGTTTATATCCCCCTTTACAACCACGGTGGCCCTTCTTCTTTCACTTACCATATCAATGGCTATTACCATAAGCCTGGCCTTCTTTTTCTACATCTACCCATCGATGAGAGCAAGTTCCCGTGCAGAGAAAATAGAACAGAGTCTGCCATTTGCAACAACCTATCTGGCAACTATCGCAGGAAGTGGGCTACCTGCTGCAGATATATTCAAAGTAATGGCCGAGTTCGAGGAATATGATGCAATAAAGGGCGAGACGAAAAAGATCACAGGTAATGTAGAACTGTTTGGAATGAATGTTATAGAGTCCCTGGCAAAAACTGCAAAGGAAACGCCTTCCGAAAAGTTCAAAAAACTTCTTTGGGGGCTCGTGAGCTCCATAAGAAGTGGCGTGGATCTTCAGGAATTCCTCCACGAACGTTCAAGAGAGCTGATGAGAGAATATGAGAGGGAGCTTGAGGAGTACTCAGACAGCCTGGGAACGTTCCTACAGATGTATCTTACGCTTATAATAGTCGGGTCTATATTTGCCATAATTGTTACGTCTATAATGTCAAGCTTTGGTATAGGTGGTGATATGGGCGGAATGATAGTAATGTTGCACTTCTCAATAGTTTTCATATTTTTACCTGTAATAACAACAGGTTTCATATGGTTACTGAAGACGACATATCCGGGTGAATAAACAGATGAAACAAGATCTGGAAAAGATGGACATTGAAAAGGTAATAAAGATAGTTCCGCCTGTAATTGGTGTGGTATTCGTACTGGGTATGGCAGCAGTCCATCAGGATGCAGGAACCACGGGAGTATCAATACTGTTCTCTATGATGATGTCCGCCGCGCCCTATATCATATGGAAATACATACGGGTCAACAAAATAAAGGGGATGGAAGATCAGTTCCCAAACTTTCTGAGGGACCTGGTCGAGGCCAAGAAAAGTGGTATGACGCTCCCAGAGGCGCTTCGTGACGTTTCACAGAACGAATACGGGGAACTGAACACGGAAGTAGACAAGATGAACAAACAGCTTTCATGGGGCATGAGTTTCGACGAAGTTATGATAGGATTTAAGGAGAGGGTGGATGAAAGCAACCTCATGAAGAGATCAATATACATAATAATGGAGGCGAAGAGAAGTGGTGGAAATATAATCTCTGCGATGGAGACCGTTGCTTCTGATGTAACAACCATAATGGAACTGGAAAAGGATAGAAAGTCTGAGATGAGCAAACATGCAGCAGTCATGTACATCATATACTTCATGTTCATGGCCATAACACTGATACTATCAGAAATTTTAGTTCCGATGACACAGATTGACGATGGAGGTGGTTTTCTGATGGGTGGTGACGGCGGGGGTATATGTATTCCTCCCATGCAAACAAGTGAAGAAGTTTTGTGTTCGCTGTTCGAATCCTTTGCCGGGTCCTTTGGGTTGGGTGCAGAAGGGGGCGCATACTACGAAGGTCTTTTCCTGTCCATGGTCATAGTCCAGGGCATATTTTCTGGACTCGTGATAGGGCAGATAAGAAGCAACTCTGCTATCAGAGGGTTTAAACATTCTATGATAATGATGAGTGTGGGGATGGCCGGGTTTATACTTGTGTCAAGATACCTCGCAATTGAAATAATCTGATAACTATGCTTCGAAAAACAAAGGGACAGTTCAGTATTGAATACCTTTTAGCCTTTGTATTATTCTCCATAGTAGTACTTTACTTGTCCTTCCAGGCATCGGGGGTTCTGTTTGATGTAATCACCGAGAGATCGGTTTCGAGAAAGGATTCCGAGGCCCACAGGATAGCAGATTTTCTTGCCGAAACGGAAGAAGGTTTTGCAAGTGATCCATACCACTGGGATTCGACGAAGGTCCACAGCTTCACGAACAGCTGTGATGAGAAGTACGAGGAAGTCCTGGAAGATGTTGGTTTGAGTGAGAGATCTGGACTCCGGATCATAAAATATAAAAAGGGTGAGGGTGTTGGAGACGAGATGCCTGTGTGTGTAGGTCCGCCTGTTCCAGCAGGTGTGACCCTCGCGACAACCTCCAGATTTGGATACCTCGAAGACGATGGGATATATAAAATGGAGG
>PWFY01000041.1 GCA_003554235.1 Candidatus Aenigmatarchaeota archaeon | reverse complement strand
TATGGGCCCAATCTATAACGAAACGGGGAACAAGGAGCTTTCTGAGAAAGTTGAGAGGGCCTATGATAGACTCAAGTCCTGTGATCTATGTGGTAATGCATGTGGTGTAAACAGGTTGGAGGGCGAAACCGGCAAATGCGGAGCTTCTCTAAAACTCAGAGTTTCATCTGCAAACGCCCATTTCGGTGAAGAAGGTCCTCTGGTTGGAACAGGAGGGTCCGGAACCATATTTCTTTCCTACTGTCCAATGGCCTGTGTCTATTGTCAAAACTGGAGAATATCACAGGAAGGGATCGGTGTCAATAAGAGTGAGAAGGAGTTTGCAGAGCTTATGATTTCTCTTCAGGAAAGAGGTTGCCATAATATCAACTGGGTCACGCCTACCCATTATATTCCACAGATTTTGAGGTCCTTGGAGGTTGCTAGAAACAGGGGCTTGAAGATTCCGATAGTTTATAACACCGGTGGATACGACAGCCCTGATATCTTGAAAATGCTGGAGGGTATCGTGGACATATATATGCCTGATATAAAGTATGGGTCAGATGAAAAGGGTCGGATTTATTCCGGTGTGAAGAACTACTGGACAGTTGCTAGAAAAAACCTTGAAGAGATGTACAGACAGGTCGGAGACCTGCATGTAGATGAATCCGGTCTGGCGGAAAGGGGTCTCCTTGTCAGACATCTTCTTCTGCCCGGTGATGTTTCTGGTACTGAAAAGGTCTTGGATTTTATAGTAGAAAGCATCTCCAAAGAGACTTATATCAACATCATGTCACAGTACAGACCCTGTTACAAAGCTGATGGGTACGAGGAGCTAAATAGATCTGTTTCATCCGAAGAAGTCGAAAAAACCAGAAAAAAGGCAAGAAAACTTGGCCTTAAAAGAGGATTTTAATAGACGTAGAGGTTTCCATTCAGTATTTCCTCTGTTACCCTGTTTATGTTGTCAAGCCAGTCAGATACTATCTCTTCGGATTCATACTGTACGTCGGATAAGCTTCCTGGTTCTACTACTTCTACGTCTACAACCTTAGGCTTGTTTATAGGTTTACCTATCTGTGAAAGTAATTTCACCGATACCTCTTCGACATCGGTCTTTTCATATATATCTTCAGCTATGAATTTGGAAAGAACGTTGTAGACCTTGCCGACATGTGCCAGTGGATTTTTTCCCGCAGGTGCTTCCAAGCTCATGGGTCTGCAGGGTGTTATCAGTCCGTTTGCTCTGTTTCCTCTGCCCACTGAACCATCGTCTCCGGCTTCGGCGGAAGTTCCTGTGAGAGTTATGTATACCACTTCGTTTTCATAGTCATCGGCAGTATTCATATGGATATTGACCTCCCTTCCGGTCTTCTTGCTGACGAAATCCCTAATTTCGTCGATTATTTCTTCTTTTACGGATATGTAATGGTCTAGATCGGGAACCCTTTCAGCTATAAATGCCCCTGCAATGGTGAGGTTTACCTTGTTTTTATGCCTGTCTGCCATGACCTTTATATCTTCTCCCAGTTCAGGGAATTTGTTTGCGAAGCTATTTGAGTTCAGATACTTGTCTACTTCCAAAACCAGTTTTTCAGTCTTGCTGTAGGGTGCGGAGCTTACTCCAAAAGAAGTATCGTTGGACTTTACTGTTCCATTTTCTCCGTAGAGACCCATAAGATCAACAGATCCATGACCTATCCTCGAGTCCCACACAAAGTTGCTGTCTGCAGAAACCTGGGGAAGCTTTTCCTTTACAAATTCCTTCGCTGATTTTATTGCCATTTCATGGACAGGAAGCTCTCTACCTGAGACCTCTGTGGTTGCCCTCCCTGAAAGTATTACATGAATAGGTTCCACAACCTCGCCCTTACCGAAATCTACGTTTACCTTACCTCCTACGATTTCGACCTGATCGGTGTTGTGGTGAAGTATCCTTCCAAACTCCTTTTTGTAAAACTTTGAGAGCCTTTTGGATATTGATTCGGCTATTCCATCGGCAAGTGTGTCGGGATGCCCGTAGCCCTTTCTTTCTACTAGTTCTATTCTTTGATTGTCTACAGGACTTCTTTTTGCTTCATATACGGACAGAGATTTCATGTTTATCAACCATATATAACTTTTACTACTTTTTAAAAGTTTTAATCACTCAAAATTTTCTGGTCTTATATTTTTAAGACTATCTTTTTAATACTTTTGTGCAAAAGTTCACGGAAAAGTATATAACAGTGTTATATATGCCATTTCAAAGACTGGATCAAAGAATACAGAAACTGATAGAAAAGAAGGGCTGGAAGGAACCCACAGAACCCCAGAAAAAAGCAATCGAACCTATACTTGAGGGTGAAGACGTTCTTCTCACCGCTCAGACTGGGGCAGGAAAGACGGAAAGTGTGATGCTTCCTCTGTTGCACAAACTTCTTGACATGGATCCTGAGCCCATAGCTCTTCTCTATATAACCCCGCTCCGTGCTTTGAATCGTGATATGTTCAAAAGGCTTCTGTGGTGGTGCAATCATCTAGACATCGAGGTAACCATAAGACATGGAGATACTTCCGACTACAAGCGCAGAAAACAGGCCGAGTTTCCGGAGAAGATATTCGTGACGACCCCGGAAACGCTTCAGGCTATTCTCCCTGGCTCGAAAATGAAGGAGCACCTGAAGAATGTACGTTACGTAGTAGTAGATGAGATACATGAGCTTGTTGAGTCCAAAAGAGGCGTCCAACTTTCGCTGGGACTTGAAAGACTCAGGGAGCTTTGTGGCAAACCCCAGATGGTGGGTCTCTCTGCAACTGTGGGGTCTCCACAGGAAGTTGCTAAATTCCTTTCGAATGACGCCAAGATAATACAGTCTGGTGGAAACAAGAACTTCCAGGTAAAGGTGGAGATGCCCGAACCCGGAGACAAAGACAGCGAACTAGCAGAGAAGCTTTTTGCTGATAGGGAAGCTACATCCCGTCTACGAAGGGTTCATGATCTTATAGAAGAAAGTGGGTCGTCACTTGTTTTTACAAATACGCGAGAATCTTCGGAGGTTCTTTCATCGAGGCTTAACAGGCTTGATAAACAGTATGACCATTCAATCCATCATTCTTCACTTTCCAAGGATGTAAGAATAGATAACGAAGACAGTTTCAAGGAAGGTGAAATAAAAAGTTTGATATGCACTTCTTCCCTTGAGTTGGGTATAGACATAGGTCGGATAGACAGGGTGATTCAGTACGGCTCTCCAAGACAGGTAAAAAGGCTTCTTCAGCGTGTAGGAAGAAGTGGTCATAGGATAGAGGAGGTTTCCGAGGGACGGATAATTGCAAGAGATAAGGACGATGTAATAGAATCATCAGTTATAGCAAAGAGAGCGATTGAAGGAAAGCTTGAACCAACAAAGTTTCATACAGAGGCTCTTGATGTACTTGCCAACCAGATCGTTGGGTACTGTATAGACAGGTATGGCATCGACTGGGAAGACATATACAGCTTGGTGACACGGAGCTATTTTTATCAGGATTTATCGGAGCAGAGGTTCTATGAGGTTCTCCGGTTCATGTCGAACCTCTATTATATCTGGATAGATGATAAGATAAAACGTTCAAAAAAGGCATGGGAATACTACTATGAAAACCTCTCCACAATACCCGACGTATATAACTATCAGGTAATTGATACTGTGCAAAGTCAGGATGTGGGTCAGTTAGACGAGTCGTTTGTAGCCGAGTATGGGGAGCCCGGGACTACCTTTATAATGAAAGGGAGAAGCTGGAGAATTCTTTCTGTGGATGAAGGGGAAGTTCTTGTGGAGCCGGTGAACGAGACGGATTCGGCGGTTCCGGCCTGGGAAGGCGAACTTATCCCAGTTCCTAAAAGTGTTGCAAAGGACGTGGAAAGGCTAAGGAGAAAAGTTAAAAACTGGCTCCAAGAGGGAGATTCTGATGATGCTGTAAGCAAGGTCATGGAAGACTATCCGGTTAGCTATGGCGCTGCAAAAAATATAGTAGACTATATAGACGAAAGCCAAGAAGAAATAGCCGATGAGGGCGAACTCTATCTTGAAAAGAAAGGCAAGTTTGTCGTTATACATTCATGCAATGGGACACTTGTCAACCAGACTCTTGGGAAGTTCCTTGCATCGGTCCTGATACAGGAAAAGGGAAGATCTATTGCAGTCAAAAACGATCCCTATAGAGTAATGGTCCAGGGTGCTGATCTTGAGCTAGTTGTAAGTGTACTGGAAAACACCGACCCGGACGACCTTGAGAAGATCCTTGACGATTCTATAGAAAAAAGCCAGCTTTTCAAATGGCGCTTTATACATGCGGCCAAACGCTTCGGTGCTGTCCAAAGTCGTGCCAAATGGGACCAGGTTAACATAAAGGGCATTGTAGATTCATACAGTGATTCGCCTATACATGATGAGGCTAAAAGGGAGGTGTTTCAGGAGAAGCTTGACATCGAAGGTGCAAAGGAGGTTGTGAGGGAAATACGTGATGGAGAACTGGAGGTTAAAAGATGTGAGGGAGGTATAATCGGTGAGAAGGGATTAAGCCATAAGTTTAAAGAATTGATGGGCCCTGACAAACCAAAAGAAGAAATTTTCAATGCCTTCAAGAATAGGATAAAAAACACGAAGATGCGTTTGATGTGCATGGGCTGTGGCGAGTATCGCATAAACAAAAAGGTCCGTCAGCTACCGAAGGATATAAAATGTTCTGTTTGCGGTTCAGGCAGGGTAACAGCTGTAAAGCCCTATGAAAAGGATAAGGAAAAAATACTGGATAAGATAGTCGAGGGCGGAGAACTTTCTGAAAAAGAACAGGAGAAAAGAAATAAGATGGAGAAAACTGCAGATTATGTACTTACATATGGCAGGGATTTTGTAAAGGCACTCGCTGGCAAGGGCGTCGGACCCGAAACCGCCATAAGAATACTTGCAAAGCAGAAAGAGGATGAAGATGAGTTCTATGAGGCTATCTTGGAGATGGAAAAGAAATATACCAGGACAAAGAAATACTGGTCTGATTAATCAAGTTCTGTAGTTATTTCTGGTTTTTCACCTACTATTACAGTGTGTTCTGCTTGCGATACGGCTCCATTGTCCCCCTCTTTTAGCACATGGTATTCACGGAGAGCGTTTCTCCCAACCAGCTGCCTCAGAGCAATGTTTAGCTTGAGAGGCGACACCTGTTTTTCCAGCCACCTTTT
>PWFY01000001.1 GCA_003554235.1 Candidatus Aenigmatarchaeota archaeon | reverse complement strand
TCTATAATTTCTATACTGTCATTGAACTTCTCGAGCTCTTCTAAAGTACCATCCTCCGAACCATCATTTATAGCTATAACCTTTACCTTGTCTTCTGGATAGTCCAAGGAAAGAATATTTTTTATGGTCTCTCCGACGACGTCTTCCTCATTATATGCAGGAACAAGAAAAGTTATGTCTTTGAAGTCCCTCGTCTTGGGGTCTTTTTTTATCTTGTCTAAATTCGAGTAGTAGACAAAAAGCCACAGGACTGTAGAAAATATCATTATAGTGAAAAATCCCAGGTAGAGGCTGTTTATCAGATTCATAGGTACACCACGATATCCATATTTAGATTGACAAAAAGGCTATTAAAATTTGTGCATTGAAGTATAAAACAGTGAAGCTTAAGGTTTTTATTCTTTAAGACTGAATGTAAGCTTATGTCCACATACAGCGGAAATTCAAACAGGAGTTCGATCAATTAAAAAGTGGTTCCATGTCTTACTCTTTTGATTTTGATCTAACAAAAATTTCACGTTCTATGTTCAGAGATCTCGCCGCCTTTATAGAGAGAAATGAGTTGCATAAAAAAACAGGTAAAGCATCCAGAAAGCTTGTAAGGGCCATGAAAATCCAAGAAATCACAGGCCTCCCGATGGAAGATGCGGTAACACTAGTAGAGGACATGGCCGACATATATACCAAAAACCTCTCCACAGTGGATGACTTTAAAAAGACAGAAAAAAGGGCTCTGTTCCTGCCCCATTGTGCGCGAAAGCATATGGACAATAAATGCCAGGCAAGTTTCGACCCAGATTACTCGACATATAGATGTGAAGGATGCAGCGACGACTGTATGATAAAAAAGGCCACGGATATAGCCGAAGAAAAGGGTTACGATGTGTTTATCTTTCCCGGTGGATCATGCATACCGAAGGTTCTCAATAAAGGAAATTATGACGGCGTTTTAGGTGTGGCCTGTTCTGAAGAGATAAAGCTGGGGATAGAAAAGCTTGAAGAAGCCGACGTCGAATACCAAGGGATACCGCTTCTGAAAAACGGTTGTGCAAACACCGGATTTAACCTTAAAACTTTAAAGGATAAACTCTAATGATGCATTATGAAACAAAGGACTGTATTGATATTAATCACTGTATCCTTGGCTCTAGTCCTGGTAAGTGGTTGTATAGGCACCGTGGCAGGCTTCATAGATTCTTTAAGAGGTGGTTACTGTTCTGAGTTAGAAAAGGAGTTGGAGAAGGAAGGTATGAATGCAAACTGCTATCCCACAGACTTTGTGCCTGACCTGTTTAACAACGACACAGACGACGACATAGACCCAGAAGGACGATGTCACTGTAGCATAGAAGTAGGCAACAGGACCGTAACTGTGCAGATAACCCAAATACATGAAGCACCGAAATAGCTTATTTTACTATTTCTCTCAGGACAACCGTTGCATACCTACCTGGTTTAAGCGAAAACTCTATCTCCAAGTCCGGACTCTCTCCATCTTCTATACCATTTAGAGACAGATCGGGGGTTATAAGCACAGCTCTAAGGGAACCGGATGAAGAAAGACCCTTCAACTCGTCGAACTTGAAGTCCTTTGTCTCTAATCCATCTGATTCGAGCACCTCCCCTAATGTTGTATCAAATTCCGAAGAGTCTAATTCGGTCCTGTAGCCTGGTATTTTTCCAGGAAAGTTTTCCTTTGTCTCTGAAGACCTCAGAACACCGGAAACTGCCTTGTTGAATACATAAGACTGATACGAATGCACGAAAAGCCTCAAAAGATCTTTGGGAAGACAACGAAGAACGCTTAACCAGTCTTCTTCGCTACAGGGACCGACTTCAACAACCTTTTCTAGCAGACTTCTTTCATAGACGAGATGCTTTGGAAAATAATCCAATGCATCCTTATAATCTCCTTCCTTCCGTAGACGTTGTCTGAATTGAGAAATTTCATCGTTTGCGTTGAATGTCCTGGTAAGATATTCTCTAACTGCTTCACCGAAGTTTCTTTTGAGGATATTCCGACCCACGATATGTGTAACAGGTCTTTCGCCACCGAATCTCTGGAGCCCAAAATAATTAGGGACCCCTTCCTTTATTTCATCAAAGAGCTCTCTGATTTTCTTAGAACAATTCTCCATATCAAGATCAACGGACCTCAAAACTACATTGAAATGGTTTTTCTTTAGATCACCGGGCTTCAATGGTTTTGAAACACTTTTCAAAGGTCGGACTTTTAAACAATCGGTGTCGACATCCACCGATTCTGATTCGATGCCCTCTATGGTTATAAACTGGGTTGTACAGGCCCTTTTATCCTTCAAACCAGCATAACCTATCCTACGCTTTGATATGCCCAAAATAGAAGAAAGTTTTTCAATTGCGTTGTAGGTAGTCATATTTCTTTTTTTAAGTTTACAAAAAAGGTAGGGTCCTCCTTCTGGAAGGTTCATTGGAACTTCCTGTACTACGAAATCTTCGGGGTTCGTCTTTATCCTGCCGCCTAACCCTGGAAAGGATGTTCCATATTCCTCTATCCCACAAAACTTCTCGGGACTGAAGTCATCCGACATATAGTTTTCACTTCAGTAAGGTTAGGTTTGATGTTACTTTGTCAATGGTTTCGTCCTTGCCGGGACCGATCGCCAAAGCTGTTGTTGTCCCTTTTGAGATCTCTGTCTTTCCTGCATCCTTTACAAGATAAGTGGATAACCCAAGATCGTCTGCCTCTCCTTTCAGTCTTAATAGCTCATCCTCGTCGCTTGCCTCAACAACAACCTTTTTCTCACTTTTTTTCTTCCATTGTTTAATCTCTTTCTTTCCAGCCTTTCTGTATGCTCCTAAAGATGCATGCGCCACTTGTGCTGCAGTCTTGCCCCTACCGATATCAAGATCTCCACGAACGACTACGACTTGCTTCATGAGAACAATTATAAAGATCGTAGACTTATATTCTTACTTGGAGGTGTGGCACTTGCTGCACGAACTTGAGGAAAAATATGAAATAAGAAAAAAGTTCACCAAACCACTTCTTGTAGATACCAATCCGAACTATCTTTCGGTTTTGGCTCTTTTGTTCGCATTTGTTGCAGGATACCTCTTCAAGGAAGGGCTTTTTGTTCTGGCAGGAATATTTGTTCTTGGAAACGGCTACCTGGACATACTGGATGGTGAAGTAGCAAAACACTTTGGCAGAGATTCAAAGTTCGGAGACTTCATCGATCACACCTTCGACAGGATAGCCGATGTCGCAATGTTGGCCGGTATAGCCCTCAATCCCATCGTTTCTCTCTGGTTAGGCGGTCTGGCAATCATATTCGTCCTATTAGTATCATATATGGGAACACAGTATCAGGCAATACAACAAGAAAGATTGTATAGTGGTGTCTTTGGGAGAAGTGACAGAATAGCGCTGCTTTTCCTATCTGCAATGGCTTCCTACTTCATCCCCGATGCGATGCTTTATGCTGTCTATATAATATTGGTTCTCTCTGTGCTAACCTTTCTGCAGAGGTTCTGGACCTCGGCAAAGAAAATAGGGGGACTGTGAAAATCATACGCCCATGGCAGCTGAAAACATATTTCTTATACCAAGAGCAAGGCCCAGTCCTAGAACAACTACCTTAAGCCAGTTTTTTAGCTCAAAGTCATCTACAGAGTCATCGATAAGATATAAAACAGGCCATATAACTGCTATCTTAAGTGGTATCATTATCCAGGCACCTGTGGCCTCTACAAGAAAGCCCGGTAGTACATGTTTTTCAACATATCCAAAGTATGTCACTGCTATGAAAGTAGACGTGCCGTCAAGTATGTGTCCAGACAACACAAAGTGGTTGAGTCCGCTGAGGTGCCGGGGTAGGAAATATACAAAAAGATACAATGGTGTTGTTACAGCAACTGTAGTGCCTAAAACATAGAGGAAGACTTCGGGATTCAAAAAACCAAACAAGATTGTGATATAGATGCATATTACCGTGGGTATTGAACCAAAGACCCACATCCATTTAAGGAAGTTCATTTTAACCTTCTCAAGATACTGGGCAGCTAGTATAGAGAATATTGCATATGAAGCTATGAGTAGATGTATACCGGGTGTCGTAAACCAAAAACCTGTGAAAATCTCTGCATCCCAGTGTCCAAGAGACCGTAGTACCCCTCCTAGAACTACAAATGGAACCATCGCCCAGAAAAATCTCTCGTCCACATCTGTATCTATTTTTTTCAGGAAAAGTCTGTATATCAGATACACGGCCAATAAAAGCATTGCGGCAAATACAACTGTCTGAACAACCGTATACCCTGGACCGGCAAAGTATCGCAAGTATATGTACTCAAACATCTACCACGGAACCTCCTTTACGCCTATATTGTAGCCTATAAGATTGAAAAGGTAGTGCACAGGAGGAGTTATCACAAAAAGTACAAGCACCGATAGATATGAGAGTTCAGCAAGGAGCAGTGCAACAGGTATTGAAAAAACCATGAAGTCGAGTTGGTCTACAAGTGGCAAGCTTTCACCTCTTTTCACTCCAAACCTTCTTTTTAAAAACGAAGCAACAAGATCGCCAAACATTGCAAAAAAAGGGATCAAAACTACTGCAACGGTACTGAGAAGGGGAAGGTAAAACCCATGTCCTGCAGCAACCTGGTTCAGATGGGACCACAATAGAATCTGAACAATACCACAAACCGACCCGGATAAAACTGCAAAAAGAAAGCCTTCCCATGTCTTACCGGCGCCAAGCAGATCGTCCCCCATAAACCTTTTACCAAAGTCCATCCTGCGCTCGCCTCCAAAAACCGGCGCAGCGCCATTGGCCACATACGCAGGAAGAACAACCCACAGCCCTTGTATTAAAGCATGTATCAAATCCATTTTACCTCTGTATTAATGTTAAGAGTATTTATAAAAAAAGTGGATGTGAGACTTTTTTATAGAGAAAAGGAAAATAAGATTGGGGGTGAAAAAATGCCAAGCACAGACGAAAATCTAAAGAAGGCGTTTGCAGGTGAGTCACAGGCCAGAAGCAAATACCTTCTCTACGCGAAAAAAGCCGAAAAAGAGGGCTTGGAGAGCATATCCAAACTTTTCAGGGCTATAGCCGAGGCAGAGGCAATACATATAGAGAACCATGCCGAGGCCATGAACAAGGTGGATGATACGGTAAAAAATCTCCAGGACGCTATAGAAGGAGAAAGGTATGAGCACAGTGAGATGTACCCGGAGTTC
>PWFY01000010.1 GCA_003554235.1 Candidatus Aenigmatarchaeota archaeon | reverse complement strand
TCCATTATGGGTTCACCGTCAACTTGGATACCTGTGAACTCCTGATTTTGGAATGTTTCTGTATACATTTCCCACTCGCCTGTTTCGGGGCTTCTTGTATATATTTCTGTCTCGAACCTCAGTGCTATAGGAACCTTGTACGTTTCTCCGTCCGCATCATGTTCTGCCCTCACAGGGAAAGTTACATCCTTTTCTTCACCTGGGGCTATTTGGCTTATTCTTTCTTCGGTTGTCCGGCCTACGGTTATTAGTGGAATCTCTTCGGCCGTTTCGAAGTCTTCCATACCGAAAAATTCGGCCTGCATACCCATACCTGCTTCCTCTACACCTTCGGGTTTCAGGCCCAGTGATACGCCTACGCTTCTGAGATAGGTATCAGCCCGGTTTTTCAGTGTAAGTGTAACGTCCCGGTTTTTACCGGGTGGTATTCTTCCACCTTCCACTTTCACATTCTCAACCGAAAGCACGGCCTCCCTGGTCCTGACTTCAACAGGTATAGTTCTTGTTATTGTTGCTATCTCACTCTCGGTTCTGAACTTTAGGTCGTTCTCTCCGGGTACAGCATTTCTGTCTACACGTACCTTGAAATTAGCGTGGTACTCTTCGCCAGGGTATATATCACCAATATATCTATTCTTTTCTTCATCAGGATCTACGGAGAACGGAAATTCAGGAATAAGTTCCAGATAAACGTCCTCAGCAACAGCATTTCCTCTGTTCCTTACTTTTACACTCACGTCGGCGTATTCTCCTGTTATGAGCGGTTCTGGGTCGGACTTTCTGTATACGACCTCAAGGTTGGCGGCGTCGGTTCTGGAGGCCTCTGCATCTGGCGTTAATACTATAATCGAGCCTACGAAGGCCAAAATTAATGTGAGTGCCAGTATTTTTTTATTCATTCAACGACACCGTCCTTTATTTTCACGATCCTGTCCGCGTACTCCGCGGCGTTGGGATCGTGAGTTACCATGACAATAGTCTTACCTTCTTCCTCGTTTAAATCTTTAAGCTTCTGTAGAACCTTTCTTCCGGTCCTTGTGTCCAGATTTCCTGTAGGCTCGTCCGCGAGGATAACGTCCGGGTCGTTTGCAAGGGCTCTTGCTATCGCAACCCTCTGTTGCTGTCCACCAGATAGCTCCGCAGGTTTGTGGTTGAGTCTTTCTTCGAGGCCCATTTCTCCCAACAGGTCCTTGGCTCTCTTCAACCTTTTCTCCCTTGGAACGCCCTGAAACATCATAGGCATGGCCACGTTTTCCATAGCTGTCAGATTCTTTATCAGGTTGAAGGTTTGGAATATAAAGCCTATCTTCTTGCCACGGATCTGCGCAAGGTCCGACTCTTTTAGTTTTTCTATGTCCCATCTTTCGAGGTGTATTTTCCCCGACGTGGGCACGTCTAAGCAACCTATCATGTTCATGAGAGTGGACTTACCGGAGCCAGAAGGGCCTTCTATAGATAAAAACTCACCTTTCTTTACCTCCAGAGAAGAGCCTCGGAGTGCACGTACCTTGGTCTCGCCCATCTGATATACCTTATGCACGTCCTTTAGTTCTATTATAGATCCTACATTTTTTTCGGACATCTTAATTCCCGGTTAAACAATTAAAAAAGAGGCATAAAAAACTTCTTGAATTTTTACAACCCGAGCATCTGTACACCTTCAGAAAGGACGTATGAAGCTCCTATGGCTATAAAGAAGGCCAGAATCCATGCACCTGCTGTAAGTCCAAGCTTCCTCTTTCCTACATTGGTTTTTCCTACTACAAGTCCGCTTCCCAACGTAGACCCAATTATTGCCTGGTTAAAGGATATGGGTATCCCAAGAAAGACGCCTACCTGAGCAAGTATGGCCGAAGTCGAAAGTGCAGATATAGATCTTCTCGGTCCGAGGTTCGAGTATTCAAATGATACTGCATCTATTATACGCGGGGAAAGCAACCAGGCTCCTACAAGGATAGATATACCTCCAAGGATTAGAAGCATAGACATTTCGTAACCCAAGGATAGTAGAGGACCGACGGCCTTTCCAACGGAGTTGGCTCCTGCTGTATATGCGACAAACAGTCCCATAAAAAGCGTGAGATACTGGACTCCTTTTTTTGATTCCTCGGGTAGATATTTCTGTAGTAAAAGAGAAACTCCGTAGCCTGCCCCAAGGGCCAAGAAGGGAACAGCGAGCCAATATCCTATAATGCCATTTACAACATTCCATTTCGGTCCCGATCCGAAGCTGAATGCAGTTCCTATTACGGCACCGACGACCGTGAAGGCCGTGGGCATGGGATATTTGGTCATTACACTAACTATGACCAGAACGGAAGCTATCACAAGTATCACCAGGGCCTGCAGCATTTGAACTTCGCCATGTATCATTCCACTTCCTACAGTTTCGCTGACCCTTCCTCCCTGGAATACAGCTCCGACAAAGGCCGCTATACCTGCAAGCAGAGCAGACTTTAGGATACCGATTATACCTGAAGAAGTTACAGGTCCAAAGGCAGGGGGGACAGCCGATGAACCTATTGATATTCCCATGAAAATAGACGCAAGAAAGACTAGTCCTACAACTATGTTTATCATCGCCTATCGCCTACCCCACCAGATCCTTCTTAATACTTCTCCTCAAATTTTCATCTGAGACGTTTACTGTAGTTGTGTATTCATTCGATCCGTCCTTTTTTAGATTCACGGAGAACTTTTCTTCGTCGAAGTAGTAGGGGTTGAACTTGAGCATGACCTTTTCGTAGATAAACATCTCTGTTTTTCTTGCTGTTTTTAGTGTTTTGGCACCAAATGCCTTTGCAACCTTTGTCGTAGCCTCTTTGAGCTCTTCTCTACATTCTTCACCTTTTTTCATCTTTTTCACGGATTTGCTCATCTTTTCCGAGGCTTCCTTAAGTTCTTTTCTTCCTCCTTTGCATTCTTTTTCGATCTTCTTTTTACCCGTGCAGGCTTCTCTTGCTGTTTTCTCCTTGACCTCTTCTTTACAATCATCCTCTCTTGGTCGCCATCGGTTCAGTCTTTCGACAGAACTATTGTCCAGATATTTTTCTACGGTTGACTCAAATTCCTTGAAGAAATTGCAGACACTGTTCCAACTGCCCTCTGCCTGTACCCCAGCGTTTATTTCTTTTACAGTTTTAGGCTTCATTCTCTTTTCTCTAATTTTACTTGAATTCACGCTTTTGGATACGGTCTGTCCAGCTATCCTGCCACAATACCTATTAAACTTTATAAAGTTTTGTTTGGTTGAGGCCACCGGTTCGACATTAGCAACACACAAATTTAATTAATCCACGAATAAGATAGACTACCATGAACAGCGATATTTCAGGTTTCTACAAACTAAAGCCCGGTGAAAGGAGGAAAATACTGGAGGAGAGGGCCGGTCTCACAGAAGAAGATCTTGAAAAATTAGGGACCTTTGCGTCACTCAAAGAGAAGGAAGCAGATGACATGGTTGAAAATGTAGTTTCCATGCATGAACTCCCTCTGGGAATCGCGACTAACCTCAAAATCAATGGAGAGGACTATCTGGTTCCAATGGTCGTGGAAGAAACATCGGTTGTAGCAGCTTGTTCCTATGCTGCCAAGTTAGCAAGGAAAAATGGAGGAGTAGTAGCTGAAACAACGGAACCGGAAATGATAGGACAGATCGAGGTCAATGGAGTCAAAAACTACGAAGAGTTCCGAAAAACAGTAATGAACAATGAAGAACGTCTCATAGAGGAATCAAACTCTGCTGACGAAACTTTGGTGAAATTTGGTGGTGGTGTCCGAGAAGTAGAAGTAAGACGAATTGACAAAGAAAATGCAGCCGTTGTGCACCTTATTGTGGATGTAAGAGATGCTATGGGTGCTAACACTGTAAATACAATGTGTGAAACCGTGGCTCCTACAATAGAGAAGTTAACAGGCTGTGATACCAATCTTCGAATAATTTCTAATCTTGCCGACAGGAGGCTTGCCAGGGCCGAAGTAGAGTTTTCCTTTGAGGTCTTAGAGAGAGAAAATGTAAGCGGAAGAGAAGTGGCGGAAGGTGTTGTCGATGCATATGAGTTTGCAGAGGCCGATCGCTACAGAGCTGCGACACACAACAAGGGCGTAATGAATGGGATGGATGCGGTCTGTATTGCGACGGGCAACGACTTCCGTGCCCTGGAAGCAGGTGTCCATGCCTACGCAGCCGAAGACGGCTACTGTCCTGTTACAGAGTGGTGGATTGAGGGCGAAAAACTGAAAGGTAGGATAGAGGTGCCGGTTGCTGTGGGAACTGTAGGTGGTATAACTTCCGTCCATCCAACCGCCGAACTATCCCTCAAAATTTTGGACGTGGATTCAGCACAGGAGCTATCCGAGGTCATGGCTTCCGTTGGACTTCTTCAGAACTTTGCCGCACTCCGTGCTCTTGCAACTGAAGGGATACAAAAGGGTCATATGAAGTTGCACGCAAAGAATATAGCAAAACAGGCCGGTGCAGAGGGCGAAGAGGTAGATATGATTGCAGAGAGGATGGTAGAAGAAGGAAACGTCTCACAGGACAGAGCCGAGAAGATTTTGGGCGATTTTTAAGAATCAAACAAAGAATAGCGTCATCGCGATCAAGAATGTCAGGAACCCGGACACTATGTTTAAAATGAAGCTGTAGAGAACAGCGACCTTGATCCACTGATTTCTTTCTTCTCTTTCTTTTTTACTGCTCAAATAGTTCCAAATACCTACGAATATTCCAACAGAGTAGAGTATTGTAAAGGGAAGAAAAAGGGGTGTGGAATCCAACAACGAAACCCCACCTATAAGGCCTGAAAATCGGATTATGCCCATGGCAAGACCATGTATTAACCCAACAAGGACAGCAAAGAGTAGGAACACGGATCCCCCGCTAATTTCTGTCTTACCGGACAATTTTTCCATGGTTTTCCTGGCCTGTTCGTATCTTCGGAGTAGAATAAGTGATGCAAGTCCTGCTATCAGTCCTCCTATCAAACTTGCTGTTATTTCTATGGAGAAAAATACAACGTTGAACATAACCATCGATTCTTTTTTATTTGTTATAAATCTGAACTATTTTCTTTTAAAATAAGTAAAAGTATAAAAACCAGTATCTCTGTAAAAGATATGCATGCCGCCGTAGCTCAGTTCGGCCGGAGCGGCTGACTTGTACGCTGATTTGTTGACGCGTTTACGCGGATGAAAGATGGCTTAGAAATCAGCAGGTCGTGGGTTCAAATCCCACCGGCGGCTCCATTCTCAATA
>PWFY01000023.1 GCA_003554235.1 Candidatus Aenigmatarchaeota archaeon | reverse complement strand
CTGGGTTCCCTATAGAACAATATCTGAGGTAAACGGGAACAGCTGGGAGCAGGTCGATTTCTTCAAGAATAGAAGACTTACGTCAGAGGCGAAGAAAGCCATAGATTACGCGGAAATGGTTGTGGTTAATACGCCGAACAATCCTACAGGATATGTTTTGACAGAGGGGGAGGCCAGAGAACTAGGGGAATACGCGGAAGACGCAGGAACGCTATTGGTTTCGGACGAGGTCTATCACAGATTCGTGTATGATGGGGAACACTATTCGCCGACGACCTACTGTGAAAATTCTATAGTTTTAGGCTCTGTGTCAAAAAGTCATGCAATGACCGGGTGGAGGATAGGATGGCTTATAGCCCA
This sequence comes from Candidatus Aenigmatarchaeota archaeon, assembly GCA_003554235.1. Classification (GTDB taxonomy): domain Archaea; phylum Aenigmatarchaeota; class Aenigmatarchaeia; order PWEA01; family PWEA01; genus PWEA01. The sequence continues at coordinate 5,011 of PWFY01000023.1, read as the reverse complement.
TGAGGAACCCATAGAGGATTTCAGAAAGGTTTCCAGGGCGATGGTGGGGTGTCCACCAAAGATAAACCAGCTAGCTTCCGTCCACGCAATACGGAACGACGAACACGTGGAGAATATGAGATCCGTTTACAAGAAGAGACGTGATCTTGTCGACCGTAGGCTTGAGGAGATGGGTCTGGACTTCGAGAAACCACAGGGCTCTTTCTATGTTTTTCCTGACGTTGGTAGAGATTCATGGGACTTCTGTCTGGATATGATAGAGAAAGGCGTCGCAATGGTTCCAGGCGAACCATTTGGACCTGGAAGCAGGGAAAACGTCCGTATATGTTTTGGTTCTGCAACTGATAAAGAGATAAACAGAGGGCTTGACATCCTTGAGCAGGAGATTTCTTAAATTTTTATACTATAGTATACTATATAATACTATGTCCAAGGTTATCAGTTTCAAGGTTCCTGATACAATGGCTGAGGAGATTGACGATGCCGTTGAGAAGGGCAATTACCAGTCCCGTGGCGAGTTTCTCAGAGCCCTTGTCAGGAGCTTTGGTAGCGAAGAACCCCGTGGCAGGAGAAACCTTCTCTAAGGCCCGAAAAGTTAAAAGTCCACGTATGTATAGGAATACTCAATGTCCAAGATAAGGGATATAAAGTCCAGGGAGATTCTGGATTCCAGAGGGAACCCTACAGTGGAGACAGAAGTAATCACTAAAAAAGGGAGAGGCATGGCAGCTGTCCCATCCGGAGCTTCCACAGGAAAAAATGAGGCCCTGGAACTCAGAGACGGTGGTAAAAGATATGTTGGAAAAGGGGTCAAAAAGGCTGTTTCTAATGTTGGGAATCACATAAAGAAAGAACTTGTAGGCATGGAATGTCAGAGATTGGAGGAGCTGGATTGGAAGATGATAGAGCTGGATGGAACGGAAGACAAAAGTTCCCTAGGAGCGAATGCTATTCTATCTGTTTCTCTAGCAGCAGCACGAGCTGCCTCAGACGAGGCTAACAAATCCCTCTACAAGCTTCTTAACGAAAAGTTCTACCCCGATAGAAAAATGAGACTACCTAGACTTTTTCTTAATATACTCAACGGTGGAGAGCATGCAGGTAACAAGCTTGCAGTACAGGAGTTTATGATTATACCTTTCTTGGACAGTGTCAAAGAGGGTGTTAGATTGGGTTCTGAGATATACCATACTCTGGAGGATATACTTGAAGAGAAGTATGGTAAAGAGGCTACGAACGTTGGTGATGAAGGTGGGTTTGCACCTACATTGTCTAAGACGGAAGATGCCTTGGAACTCGTTTTGGAGGCAATTCAGTCCGCCGGCTACAAACCTGGTGAAGATGTAAACATAGCTATAGACGCTGCAGCTTCGGAATTTTATGAAGACGGTGGTTATTCCATAGACGGGCGACTGATGAACAGGGAACAGCTAGAGAATTTTTGGTTGCATGTGCTTGAGAACTATCCTGTTCATTCTTTGGAGGATCCTTACGATGAGGAGAACTTCGAGGCCTTTGCATCGCTGAACAAAAGTACGGATATGATGGTTGTAGGCGACGACTTGCTTGTGACCAATCCTAAGAGGATAGAAAGGGCTGTGGAGGAATCAGCCTGTGATACATTGCTTCTCAAGGTGAATCAGATAGGAACTCTGACCGAGGCCATAGAGGCAGCCAAACTTGCACACGAAAACAACTGGAAGGTAATAGTTTCACACAGAAGCGGAGAGACCACGGACACCTTCATCTCGGACCTCGCCGTTGCTATAGGAGCCTATGGTATAAAGTCAGGCGCACCTGCCAGGGGCGAGAGAACAGCTAAGTACAACAGACTTCTTAGGATAGAGGAAGAGTTCTAAAGGTTTGGAGGAATTTACAGTTCTTTGTTACTTTTTAGGGATAAATATAAAAAAATTGGGATCACTACTACCTTCTACAGGGTGTTGGATGTGGATATAAAACTTCAGAAGATAGGAGGATCTGTTATAACTGAAAGGACTTCGAACAGGCCCGAACCAAGGCTTGAGGAAATGAAGAGGATAGCCAAGGAAATAAGTGAAGGCCTTTCAGAGGACTATAGTCTTGCTCTTGTGCATGGCGGAGGAAGCCACGGTCATCAAATAGTTGATGAAACAGAAATAGACAAGGGCATAGACTCTGTGGAAGATTTAATGAGCTTTTCTATTACCCAGTCACAGATGGATGAGCTCAATTACACCTTTACAAACGTATTGCAGGGAGAAGACGTACCTGCATTTTCTACACAGCCTTCAGCTTCCGCCATCATGAAGGATGGGAAGCTCGAGAATATGGATTATGAAGCAGTCGGGGGGCTTTTAGGAGAAGGACTGGTTCCTGTACTCTACGGTGTACCTGCTTACGACACCGAAAAGGGCTGCTCGATACTTTCTGGTGATGAAATATTACCGTATCTTGGAGATAAGTTTGAGGTTGAGGAGGTTCTTCACGGAACTAATGTCAGAGGTATCTATCCCGAAGATCCAAAGGACTTTGAGAACGATGATATCGTAGATAGGATAGATTCAATGGATGAAGCCAAAAACTATTTAGGAGGCAGTCAATACACCGACGTTACCGGAGGAATGCGTAAGAAGGTTGAATACCTGTTTGAATATGGTGTGCCAGGCAGAATATTCGACGCAACAGAATCTGGAAACGTAAGAAAAGTTCTTGATGGAGAGGATTTGGGTACGTACATCTCTCCTTGATTTTAATTCAGTCAAGAATCTTTGGATCCCGGGAATTATTTCAGTCTGCTCGTGAGTTTTGGTGAAAGTTTCGGTTCCAGAGATCTGAGTTCATCTATGTTTTCACAGTCGGTTAGGAACATGGCTATCTTGAGCTCCTCTACGATATCCTCGAGAAGTTTTCGGACACCTTCTTCACCGTTTTTCTGTTGGGCTTTCAGCACGGGAAGTGCCATCCCACATACATCTGCTCCAAGGGCCAGTGATTTAGCTACGTCCAGGCCGTTTCTTATGCCTCCTGTCGCCATGATTTTTCCTCCCGGAAAAACTTCCTGTACTTCTATCAACGACTGTGCAGTGGGTATTCCCCAGTTTTCGAAAGTTTTCCCATAGCTATCTTCAGATCTCAGGTGCTCTATTTTTGTCCAGTCAGAACCACCTGCCCCGCCTACGTCCACGCCATAAAGATCCATTTTGCTCAGCTTCTGTGCCGTATCTCTTGATATACCCTCGCCGACCTGCTTAACGATCACAGGATAGTCCACTTTTTTGGATATTTCTCCCAGCTTGTCGAGCAAACCGTGGAAGTCTGTATCTCCTTCGGGCTGTACAGCTTCCTGGGCAGGGTTTATGTGGACGAACAGACCGTTGCCGTCTATTTTTTTCACGAGCCACTCAAGTTCATCTATACTGTACTCCTCCAGCTGAGCTATACCTATATTTCCAAGCAGGAAAGCTGGATTGTAGTCCTTTGTGACGTCGTATGTGTGTACTATGGATTCGTCCTCGAGCATCGCCCTCTGGCTGCCCAGGGCCATACCGAGACCGAGCTTCTCGCAGGCCGCAGCTATATCTTTGTTTATTTTTTTCGCCCTTTCCTCTCCACCTGTTATGGAGTTGACAAAAATCGGCGCCGCAGTTTTTTTCCCTAGAAATTTGGTACTTGTGTCTACGTCCTCAAGATTGATGTCCGGGACGGTTTTTGGGAGTATAACTTCCTCGAGTAGTGTTGTCTTCCTGTCAAACTCCACGTCTTCTTCCATACAGACCTTTATGTGGTCCAACTTCCTTTTTTTGGTTTCCTTGGACATAAGATCACTTTAATTTGATAGTCTTTTATTTAATTCTTTTCGCTCGGGATAAGCGCAAAAGGCTTGCCGGATTTGTCGAACTCCAGATACCTCAACATCTCATCTTTCCAATCCCCCTGTTCTTCGTATCTTACTCGGAAGTTTTTCAGCGTCTTTTCGAAGTCCCGGCCTTCTTTACCCGCCTCTGTAAGGCGTTCTGCCATATCTATTGCCCAGTCTTCTTCCTCTTTGAGGGCCTCCATATATTCTTTATTCCATCCTCTCTGATAATCGACAACTTCTTTCAGTATATCCGGAAACTCCAGTTTCAGGAACTTCTTCGATGCTTGCTCATAGTAGTCTAGGACCGCCTCTACAGGTTCCTTTCCTCTATAGTCCGTGTTGAGAAGCTCGCCTGCCCAGACACTGGCCCTGAAGTCCAGGTATGCACCCATATGCTCGAGTATCTTGTCCGCCAGGTAGACGCTCTGATGAAGAGGACTTTCCCAGTCCGCCGGCTTCCTGTGGTCGACTATGGCTTTCCTTATACTTTCGATATCCTTTTCTGGAAGCTCAGTTTTTTTTCTAAGTACCTTGACAGCTTTTTCAGAACTTGCCTCGGCATGGTCCCTCTCTTCTGTCTGTGGGCGTACTATGTCGTGTAGGACCCCGGCCATATAGCTGAGGTCTTTCTCATCTTCAGTTCCTCCTAAAGCCTCAACGAAAAGGGGAGCGCCTTTAGCGACTCGATGGACGTGCCCCCACCTGTGTATGACACTGTCTGCATCTTCGTAGTAGGGTTTTGCTATTTTGTTGATATTTTCCCTTTTCAAGGCCCAGACACCAAAAAAAAAGAACTGGATAAAGATATAAATAATTAGGAGTTGTCCACATTTGAAAATATGTTTTCCATGATGCTATTCCTTCGAGCGCTTCGGCTTAAGGAACCAGACCGCTCCTAGACCCGAGATCAGTAGTATCCCAATTCCTGCTATCACAGGTGTGCTCAGGAAGGATCCAGTTACACTTTGCTCTGCCGGGCCTTCGTCCGTCGTTACACACGGTTGAATTTCGTGCGGCTCGTATAGATCCGTACCACACCCGTTTACTTCCGAACATTCCCTGGTCTGGAAGCCGTCTTCACATTCGCTCCACTCGGTGCATACCCATCTCTCCCTACATATATCCTCCTGTTCTATAATTCTATCCTCCACAGTTCCTTCATCTTCTACT
>PWFY01000058.1 GCA_003554235.1 Candidatus Aenigmatarchaeota archaeon | reverse complement strand
CGGAGAACGTTCCGCATATAGTAGGTTTCGGAAAGGCCTGTGAGATTGCAGAGGGAAACTGGGAGAAGGAGAAGGAACGTCTGGAAGAGATGCATCAAGAGCTTGCAGAAAGGATATTTGATCGTATAGAAAATGTGGAGATAAATGGTCCTGTGAGTCCGAGGTTGCCCGGGAACATGAATATATCTTTTTTGAGTGTAGAAGGCGAAGCGTTGGTTCTTAGACTGGACAACCGTGGTATAGACGTTGCCACGGGCTCGGCCTGTAGCTCCGAAGAGCTTAAGGCGTCGCACGTCCTCGAGGCCCTGGGCAAGGGACCAGAGGTGGCACACTCTTCGCTTCGTATGAGCTTCGGAAGGTTTAATACAATGGACGACGTAGATACTGTGGTGGAAGCGCTGGAGGAGGAGGTCAAAGATCTTAGGTCTATAACTGCCCTTGGTTCGAAGGGTAAAATAGGTGATTAGATGTATACGGAAGAGGTTATGGAACATTTCAAGAACCCGAGGAACATGGGTGAGATAGAAAACCCAGATGCAAAGTCGAAGGTCGGAAATCCTGCATGTGGAGACATGATGGAAACCTACATAAAGGTAGGCGAGAAGAACGGTGAGAAATACATAGAGGATATAAAGTTCAAGACCTTCGGTTGTGCTTCAGCTATAGCTACTTCTTCTGTCACCACTGAACTGGCCATGGGAAAGAAGTTGGAGGAAGCAGAGCAAATAGAAAAAGGAGATATAGCAAAGGAGTTAGGCGGCCTTCCGAAGATAAAGATGCACTGCTCGAATCTTTCGGCCAACGGACTTCATGAGGCCATCTACCGGTACAAGAAGAAGGAGGGGATGGAGATCTCCGATGACCTGGAGAGAAAGCACAAGATAGCGCAGAAGACTCTGGAGAAGACGGAAGAGATGAGAGAGGAGCACGGGTTGGACGAGGAATAAAATTCTAAATGTAGTGCCTAAAACTGGCCAGTGGATATTTATTTTATGGAAAGTAATTTAGAGGTCATGGGTGACGAAGACAAAAAAACGGTCTGTTTGTTATCAGGAGGCATAGATTCCCCGGTGGCTGCAGCTCTCATGGGACAGAAGATGGAAGTCGTTCCTCTGCATTTCGTCTTACATCCATACTACTGTGAAGAAACCTTCTCCCTGAGTATACGAGCCATTAAAAGGCTCAGAAGTGTTGTTTCCTTCGACGAGATGGTTCTATTTCCATGGGGAAACGTCCTTCGGAAAATCTTCTCCGGTCTGAAGGAGATCGACGAAAGAGAATATTCCTGCGTGTTGTGCCGGAGGGGTATGTTTCTGGCAGCCTCGCTTGTATGCGAGAAAGTGGACGCTGACTCCATAACCACAGGAGAAGCCACGGGACAGAAGGCCAGCCAGACCATGGAAAACCTAAGGACAACCTCCTGGGATTTAAATGTCCCCATACACCGACCTCTGATGGGAATGGACAAGGAAGAGATAATAAAAAAGAGTAAAAATATGGGTCTCTACATGTCTACGCACGCGGGCTGCTGTGATGCCACACCAAGCAAGCCCAGAACGGTTTCGGAGCCACAAAAGATAAAAGAACTAGAGGGGGAAGTCGACCTGGAAAAGGAAATAAAGAAAGCTGTAGAAGAAGCTGATATAATAGAAACCGAAGGCAAGGAGTTCTACGAGATATTCCACAACTACATGACTAAAATGCTGGAATCAGAAAAGCAGGAGTAAAAAAGGAACAATGAACATCAAAAAGGCTAGAAAAACTAATCTCTCGTTCTTTTTCAGGAAGAAGTTGGTTGTGGCTAATATGGCCTTATGGTAGTATCTGTAGACGATCAAAAAGAAGCCTGAGATCAGGAAAGTTGAAAGTATAACGATCAGGGAGATATTTATGCCCACCTGACTTCTTAGAATGAAGGCAGCGGCCAATGTTCCTCCGAAGGTGGTTATACAGGCTCCCATGATATATGGAACAAGATTTTTCCTCTGGACGAAGCCTTTCATGTACAGAGGAACCACTATACCTATAGAAAGAGCTACTGTCTGGGACAAAAGAGTTATTGCGGCACCGAGTAAGAAGGAGTAATGCGTTTTCTCCATGAGAAAGTTTATCCAAGAGGACTTGAAGCTTTCAATTTGAACACCTTTAAAAGCCTTCTCAAAAACAGTCAGTGAAAAATAAAGTATTGCTAGGGAAAGGGGCACACCCACCAGAGGCCCAATGTAGTTCAATATGGGCGAAACCATAGGATCATAAAGGTTACTAAGAACAACCAGAAATCCTAGGTTTGGTGTGAAGTCTATGGCACTCCACTGTAAAAGAACAAGGCCCAGAAATATTGCAGGTATCTGAATACTGTAGGTCACGATAAGTGTCAAAAAACCTATCGAAGAGCCCTCTACTATATCTTTTTCGCCTCCTTTGAGGGAGCTCACTACGCCTATGAGTATGACTATAAGAGAAGCGCCAAGCCTGGAACCGTTTATCATGAGAAATGTAAAAAGTTCATTAAATACACCGGCGTCAAGAAACGATATGGACAAAACTGTTACAGGGTACCCTGACATCACTACATAAGACATAAGCCATCCAAATCCCAGAGCCCCTCTGGAGTTATCAACAAAGACCAGAAGCTCCTCAAGATCTGGAGCCACGGCTCCTGCAGAACTCTTCAAAAGTTCCAAGGAAAATATCAAGATTAGTATCGCAATGGCTACATAAAATAGCCTTTGGTAGTTTTTTCTAGGCATTCTAATTAACTTTTTATAATTGATGTTTTAATTATTAATTAGGCGGTTCTATGGAAGAAGAAGGAATAAAGATTCCCGAGGACGCCGACTTCACCGAAGTTACAAAAGAACTCGATGAAAAGCTAGCCAGCGATGAAAAAATAAGGCTTATAGCCTGCGTTTCTGTGGATGAAGGACGAGGAAACAACTATACCGTTCTCAGCAACCATAGATTAATTCTTATGAGAAGGGGCGAATTCAGGGCAGTAGGAAGCTCTGAAATATTCAAAGATTTTCCCTTCCATTCCATAGAAAGTATGGACATAGAAGAAAGGAAGGGCTACGATCTCCTAGTTCTTTTCCTTAAAAGTGGTGAGAGTGTGAAGTTTATGATACCCGAAGGTTCAGGCCCTGAAATAACAAGCTTCTTGAGAAAGGTAGAATCCGAAAAGAAAAAGGAAGAGAAGGCAGGTGAAACTCCGACTCAGAAACTGGAAAAACTTTCGGATCTCAAGGACAGAGGCGCGGTTACAGAAGAAGAGTTTGAAGAAAAGAAAAAAGAAATTTTAGAAGATATCTAGTGAATTGTCCAGCCGCCGTCCACAACCAGATTTTCTCCATGGATGAAGTTCGACTCGTCTGAAGCCAAAAACACTGCTGTATTAGCTATATCCTCTGGCTCGCCTAGACGTTTGTAGGGTGTGTTCTGCTCCATGAACTCCTTCATCTGAGGATCTTCCCTGAATTCCGCTGTCATCTGTGTTTTGATCACTCCCGGACAGATGGCGTTGACGTTTATTCCCTTGGAACCGTAGTCCAGGGCTACCTCCCTTGTGAAGTTAGATACTCCACCCTTCGCTGCAGAATAAGCCGCAGCACCTCGATAACCGAGAAGTCCTGCTATCGAGGAGATGTTTATTATCGAGCCCTCTATGTCCTCTGCAAGCATGTGCTCCACGGCTTCCTTGGTGCATAGGTAGACTCCCTTCAGATCTATATTTATTACCCTGTCCCATTCTTCCTCCTCTAAGTCTTCAACCTTGTCCTGAAAGAAGACGCCTGCATTGTTGACTACAATATCTATTTTACCAAATTTCTCGGCGGTCTCGTAAAACATCTTCTGGACATCTTCCTTACTGGAAACATCCGTATCCATGAAAATCGCTTCTCCACCTTTCTCCTGTATCAGTTCGTGTGTAGGTTTTCCCCCTTCTCTAGGATCTTCGCGGACGTCGGCAACGGTGACCTGGGCCCCTTCCTCTGCAAATCTCAGGGCTATAGACCTTCCTATCCCAGACGAAGCTCCTGTTACGATTGCAGCCTTTCCTTCAAGTCTCATACTATCACAGTAGACTATAAGAAAGCTCGGTTTATAAAATTGAGGACTGAGAACCGTTTTCAGAGAACTTCGGATACTCTGCGAAAGTCTTCCTCCAGAACCTCCCTTAGATCAGGATTGTAAAGGGCAGCAGCCGGATGGTACTGAGGGACTATTTTGAAGTTCCCTTCAAGGTTACTTACAGAGAAAACCTCTCCGTGTAATCTGCTTATGCTTCCATCTCCCAAGCCGTATTTGTCCAGTATATAGGAAGTTGCAAAGCTTCCAAGTGGTACTATGACATCCGGGTCAACTATCTTTATGTGTTTGTCCAAGTAACCGGTGCATCTATCTATCTCTTCTTCCTCTGGGTCCCTGTTGTTCGGGGGTCTGCAAAGGACAATGTTGGTTATATAAACATCTTCCCTGTCCAGACCTATTTCCTCAAGAAGCCCGTCTAGAATCTTACCGGCCCTCCCAACGAAAGGCCTTCCCTTCTTGTCCTCCTGTCTACCAGGAGCCTCGCCTATAAAAAGAATATCCGCCTCTGAAGTCCCGTCGCCTATCACTATCTGCGTTCTTTTTTCAGAGAGGCCACACTTCTCACAACCCCTTATATCCTTCTCCAGATCCTCGATCTGCCCGCTCAAAAACACACCTCTAAATCTTCTTTTCGCCCACGTATTTGTATGCCGAAAACGCAGCCACGGCTCCCTCTGCCGCTGCAGTGACTATCTGTCTCATCTTGTTGCTTGCTGTGGTCACATCTCCCGCCGAAAAAACACCTTCGATGTTGGTTGACATGTCTTCAGACACAATTATGAATCCTTGTTCGTCCCTTTGTAGTTTCTGGTCTCCTATATACTCTATACTCCTGTTGGGGACGGATCCTATCTCTACGAAGGCGCCTTCAACCTCGACCTCCTCGCCGTCTTCGAAGACTATCTTTTCAAGGAATTCGTCGCCAACAAACCTTTCCGGTGCCTTGCCTGTATTCAAATCTATCTTTTCATTTTCTCTGCACCTGTTTAGCATTATCTTTTCAGCGCCCATCTCATCCGTAGCCTCGAAGACATGGACCTCTTCGGCATATTTGGCCAGAAGCGTCGCTGCCTTAAGACCCGAGTCCGCACCGCCTATGACCGCCACTTTTTTGTTCCTGTACAACGGACCGTCACATGTTACGCAGTAGCTTACACCCTTACCAATCAGTTCCTTTTCACCTTCGATGTTTAGCCTTCTTTTATCGGCACCAAGCGCAAGTATCAGGGAATGTGACTCAAAAACACCGTCTTCCGTAGAAACCAGAAAACTATCATTTTTATCCACTTTTTTAACCTCGTTCTCCACAACCTCCACGCCTATGTCT
>PWFY01000004.1 GCA_003554235.1 Candidatus Aenigmatarchaeota archaeon | reverse complement strand
TTTTCCATTCTTTCTATTGAGCTTTCAAGTCTTTCGATTTCTCCTCTCTTGTCCTCTATCTTATCTTTCTTGCTCTCTATCTTTGACTTAACAGATTCTATCTCACGTATAAGCTCTCTGTCGCCCTTTTCTTCCCTCATCTCCTCCCGTATTTCCTCTAGCTCGCTCTCCAGATCGTCTATTTTGTCATCTATTTCCTTCTGTTTGTCTCTGGCTTCCTCGAACTCGTCCTGAATCCTTTCTAACTTCTTCTCCTTCTCTTCCTTCTCTTCCTTATGCTTTTCATACTTCAACTTGATTATCTTCTTCTGAACCTCCTCCAATCTTTCCTCTATCCTTTCTCTCTTCTCCACAAGCTTCTTCTCCTTTTCCAGCTTGTTCAGAGCCTTTTTTCTCTCCCCTAGAACCAGACGTGCTTCCTTGAGTTTGTTCTCCACCTTCTCCAATTCCTTTTCCGAGTCCTCTTTTTTCCTATCAAACTCCTCTATGCCAGAGGCCTCGTCTATTATTTCTCTTCTCTCCTTGGGACTCATCTCTATAAAGTTGGTTATTGCTCCCTGCATTATTATGTTGTGTCCATCGGATCGGATCTTTGCCGTGGAAAGATTGTCTATGATCCTTCTACGTGTAACAGTTTCGCCGTTCATCCTGTAGACACTGTTCCCACGTTTGTTTATCTTCCTCGTTACCTTTACTTCATCCTCATCTACAGGGATCTCTCCGTCCTCATTGTCAAAAACTATAGAAACCTTGGCCTCCTCTCTGGCCTTTTTTCCATCACCGCCTGAAAATATCAACTCCTCCAACTTTCCAGCACGGATCTGCTTTGTAGAAAGCGTTCCAAGAACAAAGGTTATAGCATCAATTATATTCGACTTTCCTGAACCGTTGGGGCCACATATACAGTTGAAACCTGAAGGAATGGGTATCTCTGTCTTCGTTGCAAAGCTTTTGAATCCCTGCATCTCCAGTTTCTTTATCTTTACCATCCTACCATCCATTAGTTCTTGTTTCTATCTTAAAAATATCCATCTATCATACCGCTTCTGCATCCAGAATATCAAGATAACCTGTCTTTGTTTTCCCTTCCCATCGCCTTCGAACATCTTTCAGCTCTAATCTTTTCTTGAAAAGAGGACAGTCCACCACCAGCGTTTCGAACTCTCCGCCTTCTCCTGCAATATGTATACCATACTTCTCTTTTAGCTCTTTCAGATCTTCCAAGGCTTTCCTGTCAAGGATTCTTCCCAGCCATCTATCGTCAAGCCCTTGGGCAGCCACCTTCGTAAAAACGACCCCGTAACTCCTGTCCAACAGTTCTTGCATAAGCTCCTTCTCATCTTCCTTCCACAGGGGAGTTAAACATTCCAGATCCAGTTTCTGGCATATAGATTCCACTCTCTCCTTCTGATAGTTCGAGGCTATGGCACCTGAAACTATACCGTCGATCTTATCTTTCACTCTCTCTACAGCTTCTTCCAGAGCCCCAAGGCCTTCATCCTCCGACTCCCCCCATAAAAGAGGTATCCCGGAGGCTTCGGACTGTAGTTTAACCATATCCAGATTTTCCGAGTGCAGGAAAGGAGAATCAGGCTTTGGTTCCACACAGATGAGATATTCCACAGAATATCTATCCTTCATTTTATCGACTGCAAGCCACGAGTCCTTTCCACCAGATACAAGGGCCGCCAACTTCATACCACAACCTATGTTTTTTATACTTAAGAAAATATATGGCATAAATATGGACGTAATCTCGCAATTAATGCAGTATGTTCCCAATGGTATAAGCATACTGTACGCGCTTATAACCATAGCCGTGGCAGTTGCAATAAACAGGTTTATATTCCACGGGCTGATCAATAGAACGGCAAAGAAGGCCGGTGTAGACAAACATTATGTAAAACCACTCCGCCATGCTTCCTCAGCTATCATATACCTAGCAGCCTTCTTCACTATACTCTATATATTCGGCATACACGCATCTCTGGCGGGACTTCTAACAGGAGCAGGCATAGCCGGTATCGTTATAGGACTTGCGCTCCAAGACGTCCTGTCCGGTGTAATCTCCGGTGTTATTTTGTTTATCACCAGACCGTTTAAGATAGGCGACTGGGTGGAGATAGACGGGACGGAGGGCATAGTAAAGGATCTCACGCTCCAGAGAACAAGAATCCTCACATTGGACGGCGAAGACGTGACGCTCCCCAACGGTAAGGTCAACGGAAGTGCAATAATGAACAAGACATACCACCCAGAATCAAGGATAGATGTAGGAATAGGCGTAGACTACGATACTGACATGGAGAAGGCCATAGGCATCTGTGATGAGATACTCGAAGAAAACGGATACGTGCTTGACGAAAAGCCCAGGAAGACATTGATTCAGGAGTTCGGTGGTTCATCGATAAACCTTATGTTACGGTTCTGGATAGACAGGAAGAAGGTAAGGGACAGAAAAACAAACCTGGGTCAACTGAAGAGTGAGATAAGAAATGAGATAGTCGATCGGTTCCGTGAGGAGGATATAGAGATACCATTCCCGCACATGGAGATCATAAAGAAGGATTGATTTACCTTCCATTTCCATAGGACTTGAAAAATAAAACAAAAGATAAAAATTAGGATTTTGGACCCGGTGTTATTTCTTCTAGGCTTCTCTTCTAAGCATCGACTACAACCGTCTTGCCTGCCAGATCACCGAGCCTCTGGTTTCCGTCTGTGACAGCTATTAAAACAGCACCCACTACATAGATAAACTGTCCATCTATGATTCTCAGGATGTTCCTGATAAACGATGCCTGCATATCACAGGGACTTCCGTCGTCCTTAACTACCTTTATACTGGTCACCATCTTGCCTATGGTCTGTCCCTTGTATCCTTCCATCAGGAAGAAGTACAGGAAGAATAAAACAGTCCAGGCGCCTATGAGTCCCATAGCGTCAGCTCCAACCAACTGGAAGGTAAGAGAACCTGTGTAGAAGAAGCCGACTATCATGAAAAGGACAAGTCCTAGGATACTGTCGATGATGACAGCAGCGGCACGTATACCAATCCCCTTGTTCTCCAAATCTATCACCTCCACAAAGTAAATCTCTCAGCTTTGTTTTTATTACTTGGCATTGGGTCCACCGGGCTTGGATACTATATACCAGCCCAAGATTCTGTGCCTCAGTTTTTTATAGGAACTAACCTCAAACTAAAAAGAGTGTTACCATGGCAAATATCGTTGTAAACGGTGTTGGAACTGTAGGTAAGAGGGTAGCACACGCAGTCAGGAAACAGGACGACATGAACCTTATTGGAATAGCAGATGTTTCACCTTCGCCCGTTCTGAGAACCGTCCTGGAAGAGGATGCACCTCTTTACGGCACGCCTCTCTATGCTTCCGTTCCGGAGAAGATCGAGGAACTTGAGAACGAAGGCTTCTACGTGGAAGGTAATCTTCCAGAATTCCTGGATATGGGAGAAGTGGACGTCGTCGTTGACTGTACGCCATCGGGCGTGGACGAGAAGAACAAAGGCATGTACCAGGAGAAGGACGTTAAAGCTGTATTCCAAGGCGGAGCAAGCGCATCAATAGCTCCAGTGTCCTTCAACGCGCTGGCAAACTATGATGAAGCAACAGGGAAAGACTTTGTAAGGGTTGTTTCCTGTAACACAACTTCTCTATCCCGAACCTTGTGGAGTCTGGACTCGAGCTTCGGTATCGAAAAGGCCATTGGAAATCTGGTCAGAAGAGGTGGGGATCCTGTACAGGACTCGAGAGGACCTATTAATTCTATAGTTCCCGTAACGGAAATACCCTCCCACCATGGACCGGATGTCCAGGAGGTGATGCCGGGACTTGATATAACGACTCTGGCTGTCAAGGTCCCTACGACACTTTCGCATCTACACATGGTCAACGTGGATCTCAGTAAGGAGGTTTCAAGAGAGGACGTCTTGAAAATATTCAAAAAAACGCCGCGTGTTAAACTTCTCAGAGCGGAAGAAGGCTACAGCTCTACCGCCAAGGTCATCGAAAAATTCAGGGACAAAAGACTGCGGTACGATATGCCTGAGGTAGTAGTGTGGGAGGAAACCGTGGAAACGGAAGGAAAAAGGCTGTACTGGATACATCAAGTACACCAGGAATCTATAGTAGTCCCGGAAAATATAGATGCGATAAGATCCATGCTAGGGATGTCCAAAAGAAGTGAATCTATAGAGAAGACCGATAAAAATCTGGGAATCAGATAGGAAGAGTTTGTATGAAGACATTTGAAAACGTTGACCTAGAAGGAAAAAAGGTTCTGGTAAGGGTTGATCTTAACTCAACAGTTGAGCATGGAAACGTAAGGTTAACCCCCCGTATAAAGGAGCATTCAAAGACGTTGGAGAAGTTATGTAATAAAGGATGCGGCGTGGTTGTTCTGGCCCACCAGGGCAGACCGGGAGGAAAAGATTTCACACACCTAAATGAGCATGCAGAACTTCTGAACCGAGTTCTTGATAGAAAGGTAGTGTTTGTAGAAGATATCACAGGCAAACTGGCCAGGGAAGCAATCGATGAGCTTAACGGAGGCGACATACTTCTTCTCGACAATATTAGGATGCATAAGGACGAGCTCAGGGATGTAGATCCGGAGAAACATGGAAAATCGGAACTCGTGGAGACACTTTCGAAGTTTTGTGATGTTTATGTAAATGATGCTCTGTCTGTGTGCCACAGAAACCATGCTTCGGTAACCGGGTTTCCACAGACCATGGAGAGTGTTGCGGGACCACTGCTAAAGGAGGATGTTGAATCCATAGACCACATAGAGGAATCCAAAAAACCAAGGTATTTCATACTCGGTGGAAACAAACACGAGGATTCGATAGAAGTTATGAAAAGGATGCTGGAAGATGGTACTGCGGACCTTGTAATTCTCACAGGGACTCCGGGTGAGGTATTTCTTCAGGCAAGCGGCCGCGACCTTGGAGCCAAGAGCTACAACACAGCGGGTTTGGAACTGGATGAAATACTGGATAGATACGGGGATAGTGTAATACTACCCAAGGACCTGGCCTACGAGAAAAACGGTTCAAGAAAGGAGGTGGGGATAGATAAGCTTCCTGTAGACGAAGAAACCTTTGACGTGGGTACCAAAACTGTAGAAGAAATCAAAAGAAGGGCTGAAGAAGCTGAAACTATCGTGCTTAATGGGCCACCAGGCATGTTCGAAAAGAAGAACTTCAAAAGAGGTACAGAAGAAGTTCTTGGAAAACTAAAGGAACTGGACGGATTCATTCTTGTTGGCGGTGGTGATACATCACATGCCGTAGAGGACCTAGGATTTGATTTAGAAAAAGATTTCACACATGTTTCTCTCGCCGGCGGCGCCTTTGTAAAGGCATTGCTCGGTGAGGAGCTGGTAGGTGTAAAAGCACTGGAGTAAACAAGTTCATCCCTGGTGGATGGCATCCGGTATCATTTCCACTATATCATCAGGTGTAAGTCCGACTCCCTTTTCTTCAGCAGCCATTTCTCCTGCCCTGCCATTTATCCAAGCAGCTCCATAGGCCGCTTTAATGGGTTCAATGCCCTGTGCCAACAATGATCCGGCTATTCCTGCAAGTGTATCTCCTGTTCCACCGACGGTCATATATTCATTCCCGGTGGTGTTCCTGTAGACCTCATCACCATCCGTTATAATATCCTCCTTTCCTTTGAGTAGCATAACACAACCGAGTTCTGTTGAAGCCTCAATAACTGCATCCTCTGAGGGATCCATGCCTACAAGGTCCCTGAACTCTGCTAGATGTGGGGTTACAACACAGTTACTGTCGAGAACCCCGGGTCTGTGCGAAACGGCCCTGATAGCATCTGCATCGACCACCAGAGGCAGATCGGACTTCTCTATAAGCCTGTTTACTACATTTTTTGTCTCTTTTTTGGTTCCTATTCCGCCTCCTATAACCATGGCATCCGACTCTCTGGAAA
>PWFY01000048.1 GCA_003554235.1 Candidatus Aenigmatarchaeota archaeon | reverse complement strand
TTTCAGGTATTTAAAGGTTTTGTTACGGTTTTCAAACTTCACAGGCTTTTCTTTAAGTGCGTTTCTCACGGATTCGCGTACATTCCAGACACCCACAGGAAGTATATAACCAGGCTTGGCCTCCCTCAACACAAGTACACCCGCCTGCCTTCTCTCCTGTTCCAGTTTTTCCAATGCGGCAAGCCTCGCGGAATAGTAGCATCCGCCTATGGATGCGTAGTCGTCTCTACCGTCAAACTCTTCGTGGTCGCCGAATATGGTTATAGAATCCTTCGAAGGGTTCCATGTGGTTTCAGGATAAAAGGCTTCTATAAGTTCGTAACGCCAGGATTCAGGCGTGAAGATTATTACCCATTGATTGTCAAGGTAGTTTGCGGTATAAACATGCCATTGGTTTATCTTTGGGTACGTTTTCACCTCTCTGCGCATGTCCTTACCTAGTATGTCGTCTACAGCAGTTATAGACCATCTTGTCGGTACAAACTTCCTATCACCCCCTGTACCTGTTCCTCCCACGGAGAATATTTCTTGTATACGGGACACGGGAGTTCCTTTGTTGTAGAGCTTTTTAACTGCTTCAGTTGCCTTTAAATCTGTATCGTAGAACACCTTTTCCAACTGTTTGTCGGAGGTCATGCTCCCGCGCCGGAATGATTCCATTTGTGCCGAAGGGCCATGTGGCTGGGATCTGCCGTCGAGTTTTATTGATTCGACCAATCTTTTCCTGAATTTTACCTCTGTTTCTGTTGGTCTTTTTGAAAGTACAATATAGGGTATCTCTTCCTCTTCTCTGTTGAGGTTGTCTACAGTTATGTCGTTTTTTAGTTTGTGTTTTCCTCTTGCAAGGCTGCCCCTCATTTCTATTATATCCTCCATTTCTGCCTTCCCGAACCACCTTTCAGGCCGAGAGTATATGGATGTATCGCCCTTTTCCGGGGGGACCAGCGGGCCTATGTTCACCCTTGGATAGTTGTATCGACCGACGAAAACAGAAGGTGGAGAGTTGCCTTCTATTTTTTTCGTATCAAATTTTTTGTTTTTGCCCTTGCCGATCTGTGAGTAATATTTTTGGAGAACAGGACATCTGTCTTTGCCACATAGCCTTTTAGCTCCTCTGCACTTGAGACACATGTTTCGTGCCTTGGGGTCCAGTTTTGGGGCTACCGTTTCAGAGAAAGTTTCCACTCCTTCCTTGACCTGCTCTGCATTGATTTTCTTTACAGGGGTCTTTCCAGGCATAGGTAAAACTATAGTATCTGAACCTTTTATCTTTAAGAGAAGTCATTCTCTCAGTTTTTCGATCCTCTCAAGAGCTTTCTTATACAGTTCTTTGTCGAAGTCTTGGAAGTCCTGTATTACCTCCCCCTCTAGGCTTTCTTCCCTGGGTCTTCCAACCACTCTTACCAGGTTGCCCTCTTCCAACTTACTGAGATCCTTTGAGAGGTCGAAACTTACCTCCAGCTTTCCTGTTCCATCGTCTAAGACCACTCTGCTCTCCGTTTTGTCTACTATAGTTCCTATTACAGAAACCCTTCCATCATTTTCACTGATATCTTCCACAGACCTAGAAACGGCCGGCGACCTCTTCCTTTCTTCATCGACTGGCATAGGTAATACATTTCTGTGGAGGTTAAAAAGCTTTCTTTGAAGGTCTTTAACCACTGTAAAATAAAAACAAAGAATTTATATAGCTACAAGGCAAATAAAACATATCTCAAAGAGCATTTCTGTAAAAATGTCGGAGGTGAAAGCTATGGCTTTGGAGTGCAACGTTTGTGGATGTGAAATCGATGGTTCTAACCTCGGTTTTGTTAAGAACCCACGTGATTCTCAGAGGGTAATCAAGTGTAAGGGCTGTCACGAGGTAAATAGACCAAAGAAGGAAAGTAGCTACACACTACTGTAACTACCCGCCCTGACCTGTTAGTATGTAGATGGGAAGAAGTAGCAGCATCTTTGGATGCACGGCTTCTCCAAACAACAGCCAGGTTATTCCCAGGAAAAAGATTCCTGCTATTGTCATCTTTATTAGGGTTTTGATTAGACTTCCCTTTGATCCAAGTGAAAATAGCCAGGACCTTACCATTAAAAACGAAATCTCAACTAAATACTTCATCTATTATCTCCTCCTCCTTTGTTTTTGTCTTTTCCTCCGCCCTTTCCTTTTTTTCTTCGACTATAGTATAACCTTTGAACTTGTTTCCTTTTATAGTTGTACAGCTTTTCCTGAGCTTACCCTCCTTTACCATCTCATCCAGATTATTTTTCAGGTCTTCTTCGTAAATCTCAAGTCCAAACTTGTTCCTGAGCTCGTTCCTTATTCTCGAAAAGGTTGGAAGACCCTTTACCCTTTTTACAGCCTCCTTGATTATTTCATGGTCCATAAAACTACCTCGTCCGGGGGAGTGTTGACATGACAGTTTTATTAATTTCATAGGATTTATTTAAGTTATGCAGGAAATTCTCTCGGAGCTAGAAGAGATAGCAGAAAAGGTTGAAGGCCTAGAGAACAAGAGAAAGAAGCTTGGAAGCTTTCTCAATGAGATCAAGGACGCCGAAATCGAAGGAAAGAAGATTCCCGAGAAAAAGATATCTATATCCGTTGAAGAGGCGGATCTTTGTGGGAAGGGGGTGGCCGGAGTGGATGGCGGGCTTCTTAAGAAGGGTTATCATGCGTTGGATCTTGTCCTGACGAAGGCAGTGGCCGCTGTTTTCGAGTTCGGTGACGTTCTCGAAAACGTTACATATGTCCCGGGGCCCCTTCCAACACCCAAGCTATCTGTTTTTACCAAACCCCTATCAAGGGAAGACTTCGGACTTGTTGCGAATCTCGAGAGATTGGAGTTGGAGGTGGGTCTTGCTATAAGAACCATGAACTCGAGGGATCTGGATATGCTTCTTATTGATGGTTCACTGGTACCCCATCCGTCCGTGAACCCTGCGGATGGATCGGAGGTTGATGAAAAGTTTAAGGACGTTTTAGAACTCTACACCGAGATGCTTGAAAGTCCTCCTTGCCTTCTTGCAGGTGTCTGCGAGGACTCGAGGTCAAGAAGGTTCTCCAAGATAGTGTCAGACGAGGTCCTTGGGAAGGTCAAAGACAGGAGAAAGGAGGATCTCAAGGATATATTGAAGGGCACCAGGGACACAAACCTACTTTTCCACGTGCTTAACAAGGGGGAGAGAACCTCATACTTCAAATACTATGAGGATCCAAACAGGTCGCCCTTTCCCGAAACCGTGCTTGACGAGGTGTACTCATTCTACCTTAAGGCAACAGAATACGACCGTCCTATAAGAGTAGATTACCACGCAGAGGACGATCCTTCTAGGATGGCAGATGTTATAGCCTCGAGGATACTTGCCCTGTCTGCGGACAACGAGGAGTACGCTATACCGACAGTGCTTATAGAGGCGGACAGGAGAGCAAGCCTTAAGGAGGAGGAGTTGCAGTTCATATATTCGTCTCTCCAGGACAAGGTCGGTGATGTGCCTTCATTGTATAAACTAAGAAGAGACGAAAGGCCCTTTTAGAGGTCTTCTAGTTTTCCTATAAATGTGCCGTCAAGAAGATAGACCCTTGATTCCTCCATATTCATTAATCCATTTTCAAGAACCGGGCCAAGCAGTCTGTGTCCTTCTTCCTTGTTTATAGGCATTCCTGTTATAAGTTGATTGAACGTAGGAACGGTTATAATCTCTACAGTATCCGCCTCTTCTCCATACTTTTTTCCCATTTTTTCTTTGTTTATAGGTCCTCGTATCCAACATGGGACAGTCGATGAAAAACCAAGATCGTCTTTGAACTTCACAGCAGGGTGCGAATGTCCTCTTATGAGTATCTTTGCACCGGTGAGCTCTTCTCCAGGCCAAGACTGCCCATGGTTAAAGTAGAACTTATCTCTTCGCATCCCATCAGTCTCTTTAACCTTCACACAACTTCCTTCTGTCAGTTTTTCTATGCCGCCATCATGGTTTCCCTTGATGGCTTCAACCTCTACTTCCTTGCAGAGATCCTTGAAAAAATCCGGGATATTTTCCTTCTCTGAGATAGAAATTCTGGGTACGTTGTGTTTTACGTCACCTAACATAATCAACCGTTCTGCTTCTGTATCACCTATTAGTTGCAGAATCCTTTTTTTCTGTTTTTCGGCCCTCGGTGGTATGGATATGCCCTTTCTGTAGATTTCGTATTCCATTCCCAGGTGGAGATCGGATATTACCAGGGTTCTTTTTTCTAGTTCGTCGAGAAGTAATGCAGGTTTTTCATTGAGAAACTTCATCTTTCCAGCCTTTTTATCTCCTTGATGTCCGAGCCTTCAACAACAATTCTGTAGCCCATTGTTTTGTCTGAAGCCGCTGCATTTACAACCTTTGTTTCTCCGACCGTTGAGACACCCTCTGCTTCATGAACATGACCACATAGCCAGGCAAGTGGTTGTTTTTCATCTATTATCTCCCTAAACTCCGGGACACCTATCCTGGCTCCGGTGTAGGTTTCGTCTCTGACCCTTTCCGGAGGTTCATGTGATCCAACTATAACCTTTCTTCCTTCCACATCCTCGAACTTTTCCAGAACCTTTTGTTTTAAGTTAGGGAAGTGGTGAGAACCTACCATAACAAAACGAATATCTTCAAAGTCGAAGCTATCTATATTCTTTAAGTATGGAAGTTTTTTCATGCCGTAGTCCCTGTTTCCTGGGATGAAAGACTTTCTTTCAACGTCAAGACCTGTGACGAGTTTCGAAAAGAACTTTGTCGACATGAAATCCCCAAGTCCTAAGAATACGTCGTATCCACCTTCTTCTACCTCCTTCAGAACCTGTCTGAGGAGCATCATGTTTCCGTGGGGATCTGCTAGAGCAAATATTTTCATCTTACCATCCTTTCTCTCACATGCTTATAGACTAAAGGGATTTATATATTGTGGATAGATATTTCTTTAAGTTCTTTGCAATTTCTGGAGGCCGGGGCTAAGATGTCCTTTTGTTGTCCTGTTTATCGGATTTATAGATTTCAAGTCCCAGAAAATATCTGTTCCAGCCTTTTTTTGTTTTAACAATATCATCTACCCCATATTCCTTGTTTAGTCTGCCTCTCCCGTTTCCATGTACCTCATATTTTCCTTCAAGAACTTCTTCCAGTTCCTCTGGGGCATCCTCCATATCATTTACAGACATCTCAATAAACTCTTCAACCGTGAGTTCTTTATATTTCTGTAGGTAGGAAGTCCTTATCGAAATTCCCTTTCCGGATTCCCCGTCTTGTATCTGAGCAACAAGCTCAGGATTATCATAACCTTCCATCTTACCATAGTTCCTTATTTCTTTCGAAAATTTCTTGTTTTTAAAATATTTAACATTTGAATGGATTTCTATCAGGTCCATCGTAAAGACACAGTAAATTAAAACCATTCAAGAAGTGGTTTAATCCTTTTACTTAGTTCTCCGCCACGATTTGTTAGGATGTACCTGACCTCTGGCGGTTTTGTGTCCTTTACCCTTCGTTCGACAAGGTCCTGTTCCTCCAATTCTTTTAGTCTTTTTGAAAGGGACTTTGGACTTATACCATCCAAGGATCTTTTCAGCTCGTTGAACCTGTAACCCTCCTCATTGCTTCCAAGGTGGTTTATTATACACAACGTCCATTTTTTGGATATTAGGTCAAAAACTCCTTCCTTGGAACATAGACAGACGCTGTCTTCGCAGCAACATTCATCGTTCTTGCTTGTCATCTGTTCACCTGCTTTAGTTTCCCCCAGTACCTTTACATTGTTAAACTTCTGGATTTAAATACTTCACTTTTTATAGTAGGTTACGATGTGATACCATGTGCGGAAAAGACTGTAACTGCGGCTGCTCGTGTGGCTGTGAATGCCGACAACACAACTGGAGAAGGTTCAGTACCCAGAATGAAAGAGTGGAAAAGCTTCAGAGGTACAAGGAAGAACTGGAAAAGGAGCTGGAAGCAGTAAAAGAGAGGCTGGATGGACTCCAGTAACCCCTTCTTTTATTTTTTAGGCACTACATATAACCGTAACATTTCTAAACCTCCGGACTAAGTAATATTCTACTACCAGGTGTTACTATGGATGACA
>PWFY01000090.1 GCA_003554235.1 Candidatus Aenigmatarchaeota archaeon | reverse complement strand
GAACGAAGAAAAATAAGGTGACATAAAATGTTGACAACAGCAAGCGACATAGCCTTGATGGCACGAAGTGGACCGGCCCCGGAGATTTCCCAGTACTTTGGGATAGACTTCTTTTCAGTCGTCCTTCCATGGTTACTTGTGTTTGCAATAGTCTACGGTGTTCTCAGTCAGCTGAAGAACGGGGATGGTTTGCCTAAAAACAATGCAGCACGGGGTATAATAGCAATAGTTCTGGCCTTTATAATAGCCCCTGCACTGTCTACACATATCAAGGTTTTGGCAAGGCTGTCCGCAGGCTTTACAGCTCTTCTGGCAGGCCTACTCCTGTTCGTGGTGTTTGCAGGTGTAATAGGCATAAACAAAGAAAAGGTACTTGGCGACAGCAACTTCAAGTGGTTCACAACCTTCGTATTAATAGTACTCGCACTACTGGTATTTGTGGGCTCCAACGCCCTTGAGGCCATAGGAATCCAGATACCGGACTACGTCGGACAGAACTACCCACTTCTATTCTTCCTGGGCTTCATGGTCCTGGTAATCTGGTGGATGATACAGGAGTAGTTTCTATAGTTCTCGTCATTTCAAAGAGTTTTCAAAAAGCAACAGCTTCAGAGAAATGATACTATTCATCATCCAGACCAGGTAGTTTAGCCCGGTCCGAATCCAATTCACTCGATCCTTCATCGTCCTCCACTTCTATGTTTTTGTTTGTATCCAAGGAACGTGCCTTCTTGGCTATCTCGGGTAGAAACTGTTTGAATGCCTTTTCCAAGGAGTTTACCCTCGACTTCAAAGTCTTGAGCTCAGAAGATGTCTCCTTTATCCTTTCTTCTAGTTTGTCCTCTGCCTCTGTCTGTATATCAAAAAGATCGTCTATCTCCATCTCCAAGCCACGAACGTCCTCCCTTAGCTTGTCTCCTTCCTCCAAAAAACTGCTTATTTCCGATTCGATTTCCATCCATTTTTCCTCGACTATCTCCTCTACAAGCATCTCCATCTCTATCACTTCCTCCTCTGTCATATCCCACATCTGACCACCTGAGCTTTTCTTCTCTTCGACGAAGGGAGCAAAGGGGTCATCTGCCGGATCCTGGCTCCTGCCCGAGGAAACCTGAGATGGTGAAGGAGCAATAAACCTATCGTCTTCTTGGCCTCTTCCCCTGCCGCGCTGACTTCTGGCAGACTGTTGGGCCTGGCCCTGGTCGCTTGAAACCCTTTCCTTTAAGACCTTGTTGATACTTCTCTGTATATCCTGGTTTCTGTATCCTCTTTCCCTGAGTTCCTCTATTATTTCATGCTCAGAATAGCCCTGTGAAGCCAAAGTTTCCACTTCTTCCGTTGGGGAACTACCATTAGAAGCAACCTGTCCGCCAGCATCGCCGCCTCTATCATCTTTGTCCTTGCCGAAACCAAGAACCATAGCTATCTATTACCTCTTTTGTAACTCCTTATTAATAAGGCTTCTTGCTTCATCTTCGGTGATAAACTCATTCTGCATGGGCGAAATGAGGTCTATAAAGTTTTTCAGCTCATCCAGTTCAATTCTCGAAGGAACGTCCTCGAGCCTGTCCTTTATCTTTGAAATAGTGTTTTCTACCTTCATTAGGTCCGTTGTAATGTCGTCCAACTCCTCCTTCATATTTTTCAAGTTTTCATCTCCCTCCTCCTCCAACTTTATGATCCTTTTTTCTATGGACTCAAGACTGGCGCCAAATGACTTTGTGTTCTGCTCTAAATCCCTTATCCTACGAGAGTTCTCCTTTACTCTATCAACTAGCTCTCGTATCAGGTCATCCCTACTGGAAGCACCGGAATCATCAAAGGCCATTTTACCAATTTACTTTTTTAGAACCTGCCTTAATAAAGTTGGAGGGTTCAACACGTTCTATAGTAACAGGCGAAACTTTTAGAAATAGAAACACCAAAGAGTTAGTTAAAGAACACCCTGTGATTAAATGCCATGTGATTATGAATATAAGGACGATGAAAAAAAGATAGAGGTAAACTGCTCTGGATGCATATACGGTAGCAGTATAGCGGACTATGAAGAATGTATGGCCAGGACCATAGACAAGATTCTCGAAGTCAAGGGCGTAGAGTCGATAGTTTTCAAGAATAGCCGTGAATACGAATACCCCTACGAGCAGACCAAGCTCCTTGTACAGATAGCAGAGGTGATGAAGGAGATAACAAAGGAGATGGGTCTTAGAAAAATAGAGAACCTCGAAATACAGGGATGTGAAAAGTACTTTCAAGACAAATATTCTGAGATACAAGATCTTGCAATAGAAAGGCTCAGAAGGGATCCGATAGGAGCTTACATACAACTAAAGAGAAGAATAAGGCATATACGAATACAGATAAAGGACGGTGAGGGTGGACCCCAGAACAAGTGTAAAGAGACTTATCTCAAAGAGATACTTCTACCAATAAAGGAACGGCTGGAGGAAACCGAAATAATAAATGCAGTTGAGGATGGGCTGTCGGGATACCATCCGGGTAAAAGGGATGCCTACAGAGAACTTTTCTATCCCTCTGTAAGACCTAACTTCATGAGAACAAAGTATATGAGACAGACTCCAGAAGAAGGGGGTCTGATAGAGCAATACTCCGTTGGAAATTCGACCGTAGAAATATATAATATACCGGGGGAAACACGACCACTTTACCACTTTTCTCCACCTGAGTTCAAGCTAGACGAGGAAGAATACAGTATACTTGACGCGGCACAGAGATACCTAAGCGAACATAGACCTGAAACCACGGAGTTTGCAGAATCAGAAAGAACCAGAGAAGTATTTGAATCGATAGGTAGAGATCTTGTCAAGGATATTTCGAAGAGAAAGGGAACCAGGTTGAGCCCTGAACAAACAGGGAGACTCACTTCCATACTCAGCAGGTATACAGGAGGGCTGGGGATACTCGAAGCTATGCTAGAAGATGAGATGATCCAGGACATATATATAAACTCACCTATAGGTCGGAAGCCCGTCTTCATCAACCACGAAGAACATGGAGAATGCAAGACAAATATAATACCGACACAGGACGATGCAGAGAGTTGGGCCACAAAGCTAAGACTGCAAAGTGGTAGACCTCTGGACGAGGCAAATCCGGTACTCGACACATCTGTAGAAGTACCAGGTGGAACGGCAAGGATAACTGTAATATCACCCACACTTTCTCCCGAGGGTCTTGGTTTTGCCCTCAGAAGACATAGGGAAGATCCGTGGACATACCCACTTTACCTCAAGCCTGACACCAAATATATAAATCCACTTTTTGCAGGCCTCATGAGCTTTGTTATCGACGGAGGCAGAAGCTTCCTTTTGGGAGGAGGTAGAGGATCAGGAAAGACCTCCCTCCTCGGAGCTTCAATGCTTGAGATGAAGAGGAAATGGAGGCTGATAACCACGGAGGACACCCTCGAGCTCCCTGTAGAAAGGCTGAAAAGACTTGGCTACGATGCCCAGAGACTGAAATCACGGTCTGTTATTACACAGGTCGAAACAGAACTCCCCGCGGCAGAGGCTATAAGAACAGCACTTCGTCTCGGCGACTCGGCCCTGATAATCGGTGAAGTGAGGAGCAAGGAGGCAAAGGCGCTCTACGAAGCCATGCGTATTGGTGCCATGGCTAAAACGGTTGCAGGGACCATACATGGGGAATCCGCATACGGACTGTTCGACCGTGTTGTGAACGACCTGGGAGTGCCTAAAACCTCTTTCAAGGCGACTGATCTGATAATAATATGCAACAGGATAAAAAGTGCTTCTGGGCTCAGCGAAATAAGAAGAGTGGTAAATGTCACCGAGATAAGAAAACACTGGTCAGAAGACCCTCTGAAAGAGGATGGATTTGTACCCCTGCTCGAGTATTCAGCAGACGAAGATGAACTAAAGCCAACCGACACGCTTCTCAACGGAGAATCGGAGGTCCTCAACAAGATAGCATCCCAGGTAAAGGAATGGTCTGGCAGGTGGGACAGGGTCTGGGAAAACATAAACCTAAGGGGAAAGACAAAGAAGGCAATTGTAGACTATGCAATGGAAACCGGGATAGATGATCTTCTTGAGGCTCCCTTCGTGGTCAAAAGCAACAGCAAGTTCCGTCTTATAATGGAAAACATAAAGAACGAAGTGGGGTATGTCGAACCCGAAAGGACGTATGGAAGATGGGAGGACTGGATAGAGAACCAAATAAAAACCGGTGACTACAAGGATGTCTGAAAAAGATGGTAAGGATGAGAAGAGCTTCGAGGAAAAATGGGGTGAAGAGCTCCAGAGGATAGTTGAAGAGAGCAGGCCGAGCTTCACGACACCGGACGAAGAAAAAGAAGATAATGATGAAGAAGACGAAGAGGAAATGTTCGCATCCCGTGAATACAAGGCCTTCAAAGAAGAAGAAAGGAAACACACTGAAAAAAGTCTCTATGAAAAGCTCTGCAACATTGCCGAAGAAATCATTGTGGTAGAGCCAAGTGAAGAAAAGAAGGAGGAGCTTCAACGTTCTATAGACATGGCCTACATGCAGATAACGCCTGAAGGTGCCTACTCTTTTGCTATTCTATCAGGAATGAGCATTTTTCTAGCTACATTGGTTATTATGCTGATGGGTGTATTTGACTTCATAGCAATCACTGTTATGATACTTCTCGGGATGATAACAATATATCTCCTTTCAGAATATCCTAACTCACAGGCAAGGCTTTTTAGGGTAAAGGCGGCGGACCAGATAATGCTAGCTATAATCTATATGGTTATATATATGAGGACTTCTCCGAACCTTGAAGGTGCCATAAAGTTCACTGCGGACCACCTAGGAGAACCCCTTTCACTCGACCTAAAAAAGCTTCTTTGGGACGTTGAAACCAGAAACTACATTTCAATGAGAGCAGCTCTGGCAGACTACCTCGAGAAATGGAAGGATAACAAGCCCTTTGTCGAAGCCATACAGATTCTAGAAAACTCCATGGAACAGTCGGATGAAAAAAGAAAGGCCATGCTGGATGAGGCAATAAACACAATGATGACCGGAACCAGAGAAACCATGAAAAGGTATTCAAACAAACTGGAACTGCCTATAATGGTCATACACGCACTTGGTATAATGCTCCCAATAATGGTCCTGGTGATGTTTCCTATAATACTGCTGATGATGGAGGACAGCGTAAGACCCATATTTCTTGTGATAGGGTACAACATAATGCTACCGTTGATAATATATCTCACAGGTAAAAGAACACTTGAGTACAGGCCCATGGGATTTTCGGAGCCAAACATCTCAAGACATCCCGACCATATAGAGTCAGGAAAAGTTAGAATTCTAGGTAAGGATGTAAGAATCCTACCAATATCTCTTCTGGTTTCCATTCCCATGGTGGTTGTAGGCGCCTACATGACCCACTTCGTGGCCGGGAATGATTTAACGATGCAGATAATGACATCGCTTTTGATAACCTTCGGTGTAGCGATAGGACCGTCTACCTACTTCCTGCTGGATTCACACTCAAAGCTGAGTATAAGAAAAAAGGTTAGAGATATAGAGGAAGAGTTTTCAGATGCCCTGTTCTCATTGGGAAACAGGTTGGGACTCGGTGAACCCGTAGAGAAGGCTGCAGAGGACACTGTAAAGAAAAACGAAGAGCTCGAGATAACCGACATGTTTGAGAAAGCAGTGGAAAATATGAGAAAGGGTGGTATGAACCTGAGAAATGCCTTTTTTGATAAAAAGTTCGGTGCTGTCTGGCACTACCCATCGAAGTTGATAACATCCGTCATGAAGATTGTTGTCGATGCAGCGGAAAAGGGTTCGGAAATAGCCTCCAAATCTGCTATATCTATATCAAGGTATCTGGAACAGCTCCAACAAATAGAAGAAGACATGAAAGACATGCTGTCGTCTGAAACGACTTCCATGAAGTTTCTCGGAACCTTCCTAGGACCCTTTGTAGCGGGTGTTTCGGTCGGTATGGCAGCCATAATGATCTCAATATTCGAGGGTATAGGGAGGTCTATGGAGGAGCTCGGAGCAGCAAGGGGCGGTGGAATGGCGGGCGTTGGAGGTATGGGACTGGAAAATATGCTCATAGGCGGCTGGGGCATAACAGAAGAAGTGATGCCTGTGTCCTGGATACAGGTGGTTGTTGGGATATACGTTGTCCAGGTGTGTTATCTTCTGGCAATGCTTACCACAGGCGTGGAAAACGG
>PWFY01000013.1 GCA_003554235.1 Candidatus Aenigmatarchaeota archaeon | reverse complement strand
TTGGAATTGTAGGATTGATCTAGTCTTCTTGAGTTTTTTATTTTGTTCGTTGTTCGAGGTCCACTATCTTTTTTTTCAGTTCCCTGTTTTTCTTGTAAAGTTTTTTTAGTGTCTCTGTATCTTTACTCTGTGGTCTGCATCCCTGGAGTTCCAAGGGATCGATATTTTTGACTTCAGTCCAGGCCAGTCCTACACCATAAGCAACATGTGCATCACTACCTGCTACCACGGGTAGATTATGCCTTGAAGCAATATTCATGATTTTTTCATTGTTTTCGGGATTTCTTATGTCCAACTCCAGCGCATCAAAGTATTTGTAATCTTCCTCTTCTATTTGTCTTATTTTTCTCAAATGGTGTGCTGAGATCAATTTCAGTCCTAGTTTACCTGTTGCTGCGGAGAGTTCTCTTAGCTGTGGTTTGAAGCCTTCGGAGAGTTTTTTTGGAAATGATTTATCAAGGTTCTTTATCTTCTTTAATGGCCCGAATACCAGTGTATCCTTTTTACACGAAGTTGAAATTTCTGCCCCGGGTATTCGTATGATGTCCTTGTTTCCATATGGTATGAATTTTTGTGTTTTCCAGAAATCAGGGTGATGTATATGATCAGTGTATATTATACCATCTATCCCCACTTTCCTTAAGATCTGTTTTACCTTTGCATCCTGGAATATGATATACTCTTTTGTGGTTTTAATTTTCTTCGATATGTTAGGATGTACGTGAAAGTCTATTTTCATCAAAACTACCTCAAAGAAAATATAATTTGAGAGTTAATTAACTTTTTAGCATGTTTTCAATGGATTTGGAAATACTTTCTGGTGCCCTTGGAACATCTCTGAAGCTCGGGGCTGCATTTATATCAATGAAATAATCCTTATCGGCCTTTATTACATCTATTCCAATGCCTCTTGCGTTGTCGAATAGTTCCATTATTTCTTTTACATCTCTTTCAAGTTTTTTGTCGTTTTCAATTAGTTTTCTTTCATCGCTTTCGAATCTCATTTTAGAAGGAGTGCGAACTGTAAATACTTCTTTTTTATCACCTTCATCTATTCCATAGAGCTTGTAGTCTATTCCCGAGTTGGGTATGAAATCTTGGTAAAAGAAACCCTTTTCAGGACGTACCCCGTCCTTTAGTTCGGGTTCTGCTTCCATCCTTTCACTTACTGGCTTTTTCACGACCTTTCCATCTAGATCGTTTTCATAGGACCATTTGGGTACATCATAGCCCCCCTCTGTGAGAATTTCATAAGACCGGGGGTTCATATCTGACAAAAGATGTGTACAAAAGCCGTTGTAGGTTTCGATGCCCATCTTTTCCGCATTGAAAAGTGTTTCATAAACCTCGTTTCTACTTCTTTTACCGAAAACAGCATCAAGTTCTTCCAGGTCTTCCGGGGGTATGATTTCCTCGGGACTGTAGTAAATAGCTTCGATGTCGCTTTCTTTTAGATTTTCAATTACCTCGTCGAAAACTTCATGTTCTCTGTAACACATTAGACCTACCTTTTTCATTCTTATTCGCCCTCCGTTTGTAACGATGGATTTTTTATTTCCCTGCCTGCAGATTGTTCTGTTTCACCGTCCATCGTAATACCTTCGTTTTTCGTAAGTCCAAATGGAAACTTCAAATAGTTTTTTATTGTGTAGTTAGCAAGAAGGTCTTCCCTGATCACAAGTTTTTTTATTTTTCTAAAGCTTGTACTACCAGGCCTTTTTTTATCAACTTCACCAACCAGTTGGTTCTTTGGCGTTGATTTCTTAACACTGAGGCTTTTGATTGCTTCCTCTGCTCTTCTGGCTATATGTTGGACATCTTTTTTTCCTTTACCTTCTACAACAATCCTTATCTTTTCTGAATTTCCTGATGTCCTTACAAGTACAGTGGAGTTTCCGTGCCGAAATTTTAACCCATCTAGGTCTGAAATAATCCTACTTTCAGGCAGAGTTCCCCCGATCTTATCAATTATTTCACCCTTATTTTCTACTTCGAAGTTCTTTCTCTCAATATAGATATCCGGAACTTTTCTGAGCCTTTTTTCTATATCAAGTCCGTGGAGAATTAACGAGACCAATGTTCCCGAAGGATAAGGCACGAATTCAGTGAATGCGTAATGTCCGTTTGGTTCGCCTGCTAGCTTTGCACCACAGTTCATGGCTTCTTCCATCAGGAATGGATCTCCAATTCTTGTGTTTTTAACCTCCCCAAACTGTTCGAGGGCCCATGTGGTATCTATTGAAGCTGCTATGGGGCCATCTGTTAGCTGTGCTAATATACAGAATAATTCGTCACCAGACAGAAACCTTCCATCATAGAAAACTCTGATTCTATCTGAATCTAAATCAAAGGCAACACCCAGATCAGCATCTTCCTCTTCAACTTTTTTTGCTAGTCTATCAAGTTTTTCTGGTTTTGGGTTGGGTGGGTCTATAGAGGGAGTTTCATCTTTTGTGATGTCTATCAAGTTTGTATCAGGATTGTTCAAAATATCTTTGTCAAGCTGCGCAGTTCCGCCTAATCTATCAACCACAACTTTATTTTGCCTTTCAAAGAAATCTTCGGAAAATTTGACAAGCCTGCGTCTATATTCCTCGATCATATCCTCCTTCTTTTCTACAGAACCATTCCCTCTGATAAAATCATTGGACCTGAACAACTGTTTAATCTTTTCGAGATCGCTGTTTACAAAGGCGTTGCCTTCGGGGTACATGAACTTGAATCCATTGAAGTTTAGAGGCATATGTGAAGAAGTGGTCTCAACGGATACACACCCTCTTTTCATTCCTGAGTAGGCCGCATAGTCGGTTGGCCCTGTTCCTATATCTACAACCCTTATACCTGTAGACAGAAGTCCTTCAATGAGCTTCTTTTTTAGTTTCCTCGAACTTTCTTTATTGTCTTTGCAGACAACTATTTCATCTGTGAAGTTTTTGAGGGACAGACTTCCCAGGGCCTTTCCTATCCTCTTTGCAAACTCTTCGTTCAGTTCTTCTGGGTATTTCCCTCTTATATCATATCTTTTGAATACTTTTTCTGGTCTGATGATAACCACCTTGGTTAAATTTTGCAAGTTTTTGGTTCGTCCGGCTACTGAGACTACAATGTAGCTGCAGGATGTCCATGCGGTTTCTAAAAGATTTAAAACCAAATAGGACTTATTTTGCTTCTTGAACTTTACGGTGTCCTTAAAAACTGATATAAACAGTTTTTAACACGTTATATTTCTTTAAATCTCTTTTTACATGCCCTAGTAAATTTAAAATTTCTTATCAAGCTTATTAAGGATTCAAAGCCCTTAAAAAGAGCTTTAAACTACTTATTAGGGCTTAAAGACCCTTGATCGAGTAACAGGCCTCAACTATTAATTATATTTAAAGAAAAATTATTTAAATCTTTTGGTTTGACCTTGGGTGGTTAATAGACGTTTGTCGTGCATTAGTAGAACTTCCTCATCCATCTTTTGGTTTTTAGTAGTTAAATTGGATGTATAAATACCAAATAAGTGTTTTAAAAGATTTATTTAAATTTTAAATAGTTAGAAAAGCTTTAAAGTCAATTTAAATGTATATTAAGTCTTTTTAATTTTTATAGAGTCCTTTAAGTCTTTTTAGTCTCTATATTTTATTTTAGAACCTATAAGACCTGAGAATCTTCTAGAAGTTGTTCTGACGTTCAAGAGGTCTCCTATGGATTTTTCTCCTTCCCCGAGGAAAATATTTCTATAGGTTTTGTCCCTTCCAACCCATCCCTTATTATTTTTTTCAATAACCAGCACCTCTTTTTCTTGTCCCACAAAACTTTCGAGCCTTTCCATTCTGATATTCTTTGCAATTTTAGATAGTCTCTCATACCGTTCCTTTTTGGTCTCCTCGTCCACAGTGTTTTCGGTGCCTCTGAAGATTTTTACATCAACCCTATCCAGCTTTATCTCTTCTAATATATCCATGGTCAGTTCAAAGTCTTCTTTGTTTTCACCAGGTAAACCAATTATTATATCGGTTTTAAGATTCAGCTCTGGAATTCTTTTTTTGAACGTTTTGACAGTTTCCTTGAAATCTTCGGCGGTGTAGCCCATGTCCATTTTTCTGAGTACTTTATTGGATCCTGACCAAAGGGGGAGATGAAGGAAGGAATATATTTCTTTTGTGTTGTAGGCATTCAACAGTTCATCCAAAATTGGTTGTATGCTATCGACTTTCATCATACCCACCTTTACACGAAATCTGCCCGGGATTTTTACCACATTGTTTAGAAGTTCCGGTAGGCTTTTTCCAATGTCATTACCGTAGAAGGCTGCGTCTCTGGAGGCCAGCCATACCTCCTTGCAGCCAGACCTCGTGCTTCTTTTTATCTCTTCCAGTATGCTACTCATTTCGTAGCTTCTTGTCTTATGTTTTGGTTTCCAAAAGCATCCCCTTGTTATCTCACATATCTCTATGAGCTTATTCTTTCTGATACGCGGTAGGCAGGATCTCTTCTCTTTCTTATCGTCGAGATATTCCACTGGATTTCCTTCCTTAATCTTTTTCACGGCCCTTGGCACGTCTTTACAGTTGTTTGGGCCAACCAGGGAAGCTTGGGGTGCAATATCCTTTGCCTTTCCATAGGTTGCTTGTGGCATACAACCTGCAACCATCACATCTCTTTCGGAGTAGTTCTTCGTCCAGTCATCCAGCCTGTTGATAAGCCTTTTTTTGGTGGAATCCTTGGCAGCGCATGTGTTTAGAATCAGGATATCAGCAAGGTCCTGGTTTTTGACGATTTCACAACCTCTTCTTTCAAGCAGTCCTTTGATTATTTCTCCACGGGCCTTGTTGGATGGACAACCGTAGGTTTCAACAGTTGCCTTCATGTTTTTCCAACCTCTCCCCGACCTCTTCTTTTGTAAGCCCTTTTACCAAAAGGACCTTTTTGTTTGATTTTGCTCCTCTCTTTAAGCTTACGTCTGCGTTGAGAATTTCCGAGAATCTACTTAAGAGTTCCTTGTTTGCCATGTTTTTCTTCGGAGGCTCCGATAGATTTACTTTTATCCTTCCTGTCCACTTGTTTTTTTCTTCTATCGAAAATTCACCAGAGCCTGGGTTCGCCTTGATATATATGGCCACTCTTTCCATAGAGAACTATTTAGAATCTTTTGGTTAAAAGTAAGCACCATTTGTCTATACTACGAGACCACATTGTTACTCATTACACTACAGTTCATTTCATTTTCGGTTCTATGGAGATGCTGCTCAAATCTACCAAACTCGCCTCTTTCAAGAGCTTCATTTGCCCTTTCAAGATTCCTGACAAGGCTACGTGGGTCCGAAACCCTGTTTTCTCTGACTGCTTCTTTGGCCTTCCTTGCAGTTTCTATAAGCTTCTCGTCAAATTCCTCCTTTTTACTTTCTTTTTCATCGTCGTCCTTCTTCTCGACTGATTTTTTAATCTTGGCAAGAGAGTCGAAGGCGGACTTTCTCTGCTTTTTTCCAACGAGTAGAAGCACCACAACAACTGCGATCACAACTATAGCTATGAAACCCCATATTCTCCTTACACCTCTTGTTATAAGTCCGGTTACAGTCCTTATCTTTAATTCTTCTTCTGTTTCGTAGACCTGTACCATCTTCATTCCATCGAACATCTCCGGTTCGATATACCCGTCTGAGGATACTTCGATTCTTGCTGTCTCGTCGCCGGGTAGAGTGAAATTCCATACCACCCTTGGATTTTCCTCAAGTATCTCTGTCGGATTTGGATAGGTCTCCATTTCTTCAAATGAGGATATTGCGTCCTTGGGTATATTCAAAGTTATGCTTACATCCCTACGCACATCTGCATTATTCTTTACATTTATCGAGATCGTGGTTTCATCCAGTTCTTCGTCGTAGTGGTGGTTCGTTTTGAAGTGGACATCTCTTTCCGAAGCTTCGGACTCTTCGACTATTTCGTATATGGGCTGTTTTCTCTGTCTGACATGTACACTTACTGTGGCGGAACCTGTTTTTCCTTTGGCATCCTCTACTTCAAAAACGGCTTCGTATTCACCTGTTTCCTCATAGGCGTATACCGTTTTTCCCGTTTCGTTGCTTTTGTAGTCCCACTCACCGTCGTCATAAAAGTCCCATCTATATTCTATTATTTCACTATCAAGGCTCATACCTTCTCCAAGGAACAAAACTCCTATGTCATTTACACCTCTTGTTTTTTCTTCTACAAAGGCCTTTGGTTCCACAGGTATTGTTTTTGATTCCTGGAACCTTTCCTTTGTTGTGTATCTTTTGTCGTCCCATACACCAACTGCCTTGAACTCGTATGTGGTATCAGGCTCAAGTCCCTCGATCTTACGTGTGTACTCTCCTTCGGATTCAAGCACTTCTTTAGGTGTCTTCCTCCAGTCCTCGTTCTCTGCCCTGTATTT
>PWFY01000053.1 GCA_003554235.1 Candidatus Aenigmatarchaeota archaeon | reverse complement strand
TTCATCAGTTGGAAGATCTCGGTTTTGTAGAGAAGGAAGACGGAGAAGGAAGAAAGATAACGGACGAAGGAAGGTCCTTCCTGGACAATGTTGCAAAAAGGGTCAGGGAAGGATATGATGGATAAAGACGAGATAAAGAAGATAAGAGAGCAGAAGAGAAAGGAGCTACAGGAAAGCCAGGACGTGGGTCAGCGAGAAAGGGAGATGGAAGAAAAACTGGAGCAAAAAAAGAAACAGGCTCTTAGGAAGGTCCTCACAAAGGATGCAAGGGAAAGGTTGAACAGAGTCAAGCTTGCAAACCAGGACGTTGCACAGCAGCTTGAGACCTACTTAATACAGCTAAGTCAGTCCGGGCAGCTCAGGGAAAAAATAGATGAGGACAAGCTAAAAAAGATACTTAAGTCAATAAAAAATGAAACCGGCCGTGAATGGAATATAAAGAGGAAATAATATGTCTTCAAGAAAGAAAAAGGGCAAGAAAAGAAAACTTATCAAGAAGAACAATCTATCGGATGCTCCCGTGTGGGCTTCTATAAAGAAGTACGGTATGAAGAGGAGCAGGACAAGAAGGATCAGGGTCAACAAGTCCAGGCACTGGAGAGACTGATATCCATGGAAGACAATGTTTTTTCAATACCCTTAGATGTAAAAAAGGTTGCAAGAAACAAGCGTTCAGCCAGGGCTGTGCGTGAAATAAAGAAGTTTGCAAGGAAGAGAGCCAAGAAAGATGTAAAGATAGACCAGGACCTGAACGATATTATATGGGCAAGAGGAGCTCAGAAGCCACCTTCTTCTATTAGAGTACGTCTTGTGGACACCGGAGACTACGTTTTGGTCCAGGCTCCCGAGAAGGAACTACCTTCGGAAGAAGAGTTCGAATGTGATGAATGTGGCAAGACGTTCTCAACGGAACAGGGTCTCAGAGTACATGAATCAAGGGCGCATGAAGACCGGGACGAAGACGAGGGAGAGCAGATAGAAGAGGAGGAAGGATACGTGTGCGACGAGTGTGGTAAGAAGTTCGAGACAAAAAGAGGCCTTTCAATACATGAATCACAGTCACATAGCGATGAAGGCAGCGATGAAAGGGAAAGATATGAGGATATTCTCGGTGGAAGCATAGCCGACGCAAAGGGAAAGATAGATGATATGGACGACCCTGACTTTGAGCTACTTATGGAAGTAGAAGAAGAAAACAAGGACAGAAAGGGCATGAAAAAGTTCCTCGAAAAGAACATCGAGTAGTATTTCTACAGATATTATGGTTAATATAAGGAGAATAGGTTTTGATGGGGATTCGAATCTAGGTTTACATGCAGTGACAACAGATGAGTTCTGTATAATTGACCCCGGCCTATCAAAAAAATGTTACAGAGAAGCCGAAGACGTCCTCGAGACTGAAATAGTTAAAACCACGGTAGCAGGTTCAAGCATGTTGGGGATATTCTGTGCTGCAAACAGAAACGGTGTTGTACTTCCTAGAAACGCAGAAGAGATAGAAAAGGACGTACTAAAAAAGGCAGGGCTGAATTTCAAGATTCTCGACACAAAACAAACCGCATTGGGAAATCTGATACTCGTCAATAACAGAGCCTGTGTTATTTCCGAAAGGTTGGAGGATGTGAAGGACGATCTGGAGGAGCTTTTTCAAGTGCCTGTGCATGTAGGTAAAGTAGCAGGTAAGGACCTTGTAGGTAGCAGTTCTGTGGTAACCAACAGAGGCCTACTTTCTCATAGAGATACTACAGAGGCGGAGATGGAGTTTCTTGAGGATATATTTGGTCTTGAATGTGGCAGAGGAACCGTTAACTTCGGTGTACCCTTTGTAGGAGCATGCATAGTTGCCAACGATTCCGGGGTTCTGGTGAGCGAGGACACCACCGGGCCAGAGCTGGGTAGGGTAGAACAGGCTTTAGTACTTCAATCAAAATAAAGCGATGTGAGATGTTTTCCAAGTTAAAAGAAAGGGTCGACGGCGCGCTAACCAAGGCCGGACAAGAAATAGCTGAAAAGAATCTGTCAGAGGATCTCCTGGAGGATGTTCTCGGAGACCTTAAGCTTTCTCTTCTCCAATCGGACGTAGCACTTGATACTGCAGAGGAAATATGCTCAGATCTGAAGGACAAACTCAAAGGAAAAAAGGTTAAGAGAACAAAGGCCGTGGATACTATAAAGGAGAGTTTTAAACACACTGTAGAGGAGATACTTTCACAGGAAACCCCGGACATAGTTGAAAGGATAAAGGAAACGGAAGGTGTAGCTCTCGTCACGTTTCTTGGATTCAACGGGTCTGGAAAAACAAGCACCCTTGTGAAGTTTGCAAGCATGCTAAAGGAAGAGAGCCTTGAACCTGTCTTGGCGGCAGGAGACACATACCGTGCGGCATCTATCGAACAGCTTGAAGAGCACGGAAGAAAACTTAATCTTAAGGTTGTGAAGCATGACTATGGTTCGGATGCAGCTGCTGTTATATACGATGCTGTTAAACATGCTAAGTCCGAAGACAAGGATGTTGTACTTGCAGATACTGCAGGAAGAAGCCATTCGGACACCAACCTGATGGATGAACTGGAAAAAATCTGCAGAGTTAACGACCCCGACTGGAAGATACTTGTTATAGACTCTCTAACTGGAAACGATGCGGTTGAACAGGCCAAGGAGTTTGAGAAGTCTGTAGGTGTAGACGGTATGGTACTTACGAAGATGGATGTAAACGAAAAGGGAGGTGCTGCACTGTCTGTTGCACACACTCTAGAAAAACCAATTCTTTTTATGGGGGTCGGCCAGGAGTATTCTGACCTCAGTTCGTTTGATTGTGAGGAAGTTTCAAGAAGAATACTAGAATAGTTCTGGAGTTTTT
Source organism: Candidatus Aenigmatarchaeota archaeon (assembly GCA_003554235.1). Taxonomy (GTDB): domain Archaea; phylum Aenigmatarchaeota; class Aenigmatarchaeia; order PWEA01; family PWEA01; genus PWEA01. The sequence continues at coordinate 3,598 of PWFY01000053.1, read as the reverse complement.
TTATTTAAAAGAACCATAAAGATAGATATGTCTGTGTTCAGAAAGTATGATGTCCGAGGAGCATATCCTTCCGACATAGACGAGGAAAAGGCAAAAAAGATAGCCAAGGCATTTGCAGAGGTCAAGAATCTTCATGGCGGAACTATAGCCGTCGGCAAGGATGTGAGAGAGAGCTCACCAAAAGTTTCTGAGGCAGTGATTAAAGGTCTTTTGGAACAGGGATGTGATGTAATTGATATAGGAACCGTGGCCACTCCCATGGTGTACTATACTGTAGTCGAATATAATCTTGCCGGGGGAGCCATGGTAACGGCTTCTCACAACCCTCCGGGTGACAATGGTATAAGGTTTTGCGAGGAAATGGGCATGGACCTGACGTACGAATCAGGGATAAGCCAGATGGAGAAAGTGTATGACAGGGGGTTTGAGAACAGATCGTACGGAAAGGTCAGCACAGAAGATGTTATACCGGGGTTTGTGAAAAAGGTTTCTTCCTCTGTGAACCTAAGCGAAAAGCCCAAGATTGTGATAGACCCTGGGAACGGTTCTGCCTCCTTGTTTGCCAGAGATATTTTTGAGAGGATGGGCTGTGAGGTTGTTGAGATAAACTCCGAAGCGGACGGAAGCTTTCCTGCGAGAGGACCAGATCCTGTGGAAAATATAGGAACTGTGGGTGATGTTGTAGTCGATAAGAGGGCCGACCTTGGGGTTGCCTTTGACGGCGACGGTGATAGGGGGACATTTGTCGATGAAAGAGGGGAAAGGGTAGACAATGATGTTGTACTCACACTCTTCGTAAAAAACCTCATGGAAAAAGGCGATGTTGTATTACACGATGTAAAGTCGTCGAAGCTGGTAGAGGATATGGCAGAGGAGCTTGGTGTTGTGAACGTTCCGTTTAGAGTAGGTATGAGCTATATAAAAAGAGAGATGATAAAGAGAGAGGCGGATGTAGGAGGCGAATACACAGGACATTTCTTCTTTAAGGAAAACGGATATTACGATGATCCCTACTATGCTACAGGAAGGCTCCTGGAAATAATGGATAGAGAAGGAAGTCTATCCGACCTGGTCGACGAACTCCCTACATACCATTCTTCGCCTGAATTTAGAATCAAATGTAAAAACAAGGAAGAAATTCCGAAGCAGCTCAAGGAGGAATTTTCTGACAGAAAGATAGTTGGGAAGGATGGGGCTAAGATCTATTTCAGAGGTGGCTGGGCTTTGGTAAGGCCTTCCGGCACCGAGGACAAGATATCTATTCGTTTTGAGGCTGACACAGAGAAGAGGCTTGAAGAAATAAAAAGCAATGTAATGGAAAAAACAAAGGAATATATAGAAGTTTGAACCGGTCTAAGCCACCAATCCTTCAAAGAAGCCCAAAATATTTTCTATTATAGGTATTTGCATTTCATAGAGTGCTCCCATTTTTAATCCATAATACGCGCCAAATGCTATAAAGGACTCATACAAAACTATTGCTACAAAGGAATAGATCAGATATTCCTTGAAGTCCATGTCTGTAAGGCCCGAAAATATTGCAACCCAATCCCCACCTATCAACGGAGTCATTCTGAATATAAGTATCGCAAACTTTCCGTTTCTATCAAAGGCCCAGTTTAGAAATCTCCAAACAGCAGACGCCTTTTTTTCTTGGTTGACAAGCCTTTCTCCTAACCATCTAAACAGAAGGAATACGAAACTGTTTCCAATGAGTATAAATACCGATGATATAAAAACGACTGCCAGGACCTCAAAGAAAGTTTCGGTTGCAAAGAGTACGTAGGCGATAGTTGCGGCCTCGTCAGGAGCTATCCAAAAGAGCATAAGACCTCTAGAAAGCGACACGAGTATAAGAGCATTGATTCCATGTGTGTGAATTAAATGTTCCGTTAACTGTAAACCCCGACCAACTATCCCTGAAAGAATGCCATCCATCATCAACAGTTCCCCTATTGATCAAGGTCTATCTTCCTGTTCCACATCCTCTCTGCCAACTCTCCTTCGTACATCATTTTCCGTTTGAGTTCCTCGCCATTTTCCTCCTTTCTTTTTCTGTGTTCTTCCAGGAAGTTGTTTAGTTTTTCTACGAGTATCTTCTTTATTTCCCCTGTCAGCATCTCGCCACTATTGTATCTTCTTCCTATTTCCTCCAAGCGATCGTCGTCCTCCATAAAGAGGTTTTTGAGCCACTGGTAGGCAACATCCACCGAGAGATCTGCCCCCTTCTTCCTATGCTCCTCTTTGGTTATCTGTCCCCCGGAGTAGGCCTTTTCCATAACCTTCTTTCTCACTTCTTCCGGTGAATCATCGAGCATTATTGCACTTCTCGGCTTCGATGAAGACATTTTACCTTCAGGGCCTGTCAGAGCTGGTATGAATTTACTATGTATCTGCGCTGCCTTATGGTATCCTAGCTTTTCCGCTATGTCTCTCTGGGCCCTCCAGTATGTATCCTGGTCTATGGCTGCCGGTATAAGACACCTCTTCTTCTCAAAGAATGTGGGTATCATCTGCACAGCAGGGTAGAATATCATGCCGATGTTGGTTGAGCTGTTGAATCCAAATACACTGCTTGCGACGGAGAAGTTTATCTTCTCGGATATTTTAACGGCCGCTTCGTACATGTTCCCCATATATTCCTTATTTTTGAAAACAAAGGTTCTGTCGGGATCAAGTCCCACTGCTGCTATGTCCATTATATTTTGCTCTGCATACGAATCTATCTCACCTGTCGTCCCGTCGCCGGTCCAGTATCTTTCATCGTCCGTGACCTGTATATATAGATTTACGTCAAACTTCTTCTGGAGCCATTTACTGAAGTAGAAGGGTATTATATGGCCTATGTGCATGGGACCAGAGGGCCCAATACCTGTGTAGAGGAAGAATCCATCGTCTTTGCTATGGTCTTCGAGAACCCTATCCAGATCCCTATGGGAGAAGAAGTAGTTCCTGCGAAGATACATATGATCTCCGCCGGCGTGTTTTTTCATCTCTTTCTTGAGTTCGTCGGTTATTATTTTTGTTCCAAACTTCTCTACCAACTTCCTGTAGTCAACGTTTCCTTCTACATCCCACGGCGTGACTTCAAAGTCTTCTTGCATATCAACCAATAAAACTAATTCATTGGATTATTAATAAGTTTGTTCAGAACCAGTCCCGGCCTTTGCTTAAACTTCTCTTGTAATTATGTAGTCCGCAAGCCCTCTCAGAAACTCTACCGTCTCGGGAGCTATAATATCCTCATCAAGCACATCCTTAGCTTCTTCGGCTAGCTGTGCGGTCATTTTTCTGGAGTACTCATAGGACCCAGTTTCCTTTACTATTTCTCTTATCTCCTCTACCTCCTCTCTTGTAATGTCCTTTTTGCCCAATGTTTCCTTGATTTTTCTTCTCTGCTTTTCGTTGCCATTTTCAAACGCCTTCACGACAAGGAGAGTCTTTTTGCCCTCCTGTAGATCGGATCCAATGGGTTTTCCAAGTCTTTTTTCATCTCCATAAAGCCCTAGAAGGTCATCGTATATCTGAAAGGCCTTCCCGGCCCTTTCTCCATATTTTCTGTAGATTTCATTTGTCTCCTCTGAAGCATCTGCAAAGA
>PWFY01000084.1 GCA_003554235.1 Candidatus Aenigmatarchaeota archaeon | reverse complement strand
TGCACAGGCCGTAATCGAAGAGGAGATGGAAGTAGATGAAGGGGTAGAGGGCTACTAGAGCACATAACCCATCTTTTTATACCTCGGATCGAAAGCTTAGACTTGATGAAGTTTAAGTTTTTGTTTTTTGCTGTGGTGGTTTTGTTTTTTCTAGTCCCACAGCTCGCGGGTATCTGGGTTGACTATATATGGTTTGATTCCCTGGGTTATGTTTCTGTTTTTACAACTATACTTTCCACAAGAATTTTTCTATTTTTAGGCAGCCTTGTTTTTACAACGGTCTTTATATGGATAAATCTGAAGATAGCAGGAAAGACCGTGGATCTGGAGGAGCTGCGTCTGAAGGCAAGGCTAAAGGGGTTTGAAATTTTCGGGGCCCTCTCAATGCTGGTTGGAGTTGTAGCAGCGCTTGTTTGTTCTACATTCTACATGACCGTTCTGAAGTTTTTCAACGGGGTTTCCTTCGGTATGGAGGAGGCGGTCTTTGGCAACGATATATCATTTTACTTTTTTGAACTGCCCTTCTGGAATCTCACCGCCAACTATTTACTTGCCCTAATACTTGTTACTTCGGGTATAGTCGGAGCTTTTTACTATATGACGGTACAGAAGAAGAGAAGCGCCGAAGAGGAATGGGATGGTGTTTTGAAAGGCGCCAAGAAGCATCTTTCGCCTTTGGTAGGTATGTTTTTTGTAGTATTTTCAGTAAGGCTCTTCCTTGCCCGTTATTCGGTACTTTACTCGGACATAGGTGCTGTATTTGGTGCTGGATACGTCGACGTAAACGTTTTATTGCCGCTTATAACAGTAGCTTCAGTTCTTTGTCTTTCTGTTGGAGCCCTGTCCGTTGCCAATCTAAAGCTCGATAACATGAAATACCCCGTGTATGGTTTGGTGGTACTTATCGTGGTGATGGTTTTGGGCGGAGCGGGCTCTGCACTCGTTCAGTCATACCATGTCGAGCCCGCGGAGTTCACCCTCGAGGAGGAGTATATTGAGAGGAACATAGATCATACAAGGCACGCCTACGATCTTGAGGGTATGGAGGAGATAAGTTTCGATCCGACCTACAACCTAACTGCGGAAGATTTAGAGGAGAAGGACAAGACCATTGACAACCTAAGGCTTTGGGACCGGAGAGTTCTAAAGGATACGTACTCCAGCGTTCAGGAGCTGAGGACATATTACGAGTTCGAGGACGTGGACGTAGACAGATACCATTTTGATGGTGGAAGAAGGCAGGTAATGCTTTCCGTGCGTGAGATGGATGTGGACAGGCTTCCGGAGCGTGCGCAGACCTGGGTAAACAGGCACCTTGTATATACACATGGAACCGGAGTTGCGATGTCTCCTGTCAGAGACGTTACACCAGGCGGACAGCCCAACTTCTATATGAAGGACCTTCCAACCACGGTGACGGAGGAAGCACCGGACAAGGAACTTCTGGAGCTGGATAATCCCAATGTATACTTCGGCGAAAGAACGGATAATTTCGTGGTCATAGATACGAAACAGGAAGAGTTTGATTACCCGAAAGGCCAGGAAAATGTATACACAACCTACGATGGCAAGGATGGTGTGGAGTTAAGTTTTGTGGACAGGATGGCCTTTGCTATAAGCCTTGGAGACCTAAGACTTCTGCTCTCCAATGATATAACGGAGGAGTCAAGGATCCTGATAAGGAGAAATATACACGAAAGGGCAAGAGAACTTGCTCCTTTCCTCCAGTTCGACAGAGATCCGTATCCCGTAGTCCACGAGGGTGGCGTTAAATGGATATACGATTCCTACACGACCTCCGATAGATATCCGTACTCGGAGCCTCATGGAGGCATAAACTATATGAGAAACTCGGTCAAGGCGACGATAGATGCCTACGACGGAACCACGAACTTCTATATCGTTGAGGACGATCCGCTTGCTGAGACCTACAGAAACATCTTCCCAGGCCTGTTCAAAGAAAAGGAGGATATGAGTGATAACATAAGAGAACATATAAGGTATCCCAAGGACTTTTTTACAGCCCAAGCCGAGATGTTGACCACGTACCACATGACCGATCCACGCGTTTTCTACAATCGGGAAGACCAGTGGGAGATTCCAAGGGAGAGTTATCGTGGAAGGACCCAGGAAATGGAGCCCTACTACGTTACTTTGGAGCTTCCCGAGGAGGAAGAGACACAGTTTACACTTATGCTTCCCTTCACACCTCAGGGCAGGCCCAACATGATAGGGTGGCTGGGAGCCAAGAGCGATGGAGAGGGATATGGCGAAACATTGCTTTATCGGTTCTCCAGAGACGTTCTAGTTTACGGGCCATCGCAGATAGAGACCCGTATAGATCAGGACGCGGAGATTTCGGAAAGGTTGACATTGTGGGACCAAGAAGGAAGCGAGGTTATACGTGGCAATCTCCTCGTGATCCCTATCAAGGATTCAGTGCTTTACATAGAACCTGTATTCCTCGAAGGTTATGAGGAAGCTCTTCCCGAACTCAGGAGGGTTATTGTGGCCTACGAAGAAGAGGTGAGCATGCAGCCCACACTTGAACAGGCCCTGGTCGATATTTTCGGCGAGTATGAAGGTATAAAGGAGGTCCCGGATATTCCTGTGGATCCTGAAGATCCCGATGAAGTTGTGGAGGATCCGTTGGTGGACGCGGAGCTTTTGGAAGAGGCGAAGGAACATTACGAGAAGGCACAGGAATATCTGCAACAAGGAGATCTGGGTAAGTATCAGGAGGAGGTGGAGAAGCTGGGAGAGGTTCTTGATAAACTCGAGCTGTAAAAGATTTATAAGTCTTTAAAGTAAGGATAAGCTTAGTGGTTATGATGGCCGGTGGACAGGTTCCATTCCGAAGTTAGAAAAAGATTTCTTTTAAATTCTCGCAGACCAAAGAATAGTCAGCCGAAGGGTATGCATGTCTGAAGAACTTGGAGTAAAAACAAAAAAGGATGAAGACATCAGCGAGTGGTACAGAGAGGTTGTCATCAAATCAGGTTTGGCGGACTATACCTCAGTCAGCGGCTGTATTGTTTTCAGACCACTTGCTTACAAGATCTGGGAGAAGGTCAAAAAAGAGGTAGACGACCGGTTTAAGAATATCGGCATAGAGAATGCTTATTTTCCCCTTTTCATACCCGAAAAACTCCTTGAAAAGGAAGCAGACCACTTCGAAGGTTTTACCCCAGAGGTCGCTTGGGTTACAAGAGCTGGAAGTTCCGAGTTGGACGAAAAACTTGCTGTAAGACCAACCTCAGAGGCCATAATGTACGATTCCTACAAGGACTGGATAAGGTCCTGGAGAGACCTTCCACATAGGATGAACCAGTGGAACAATGTGGTGAGATGGGAGTTTAAGCATGCAACACCTTTTCTGAGGACACGTGAGTTTCTTTGGAACGAAGGTCATAATGCCTATGCAACTGAAGAAAAGGCGCTTGAGGATAGAAAGAAGGTTTTGGACGCCTACCATGAGGTCTGTGAGGAATATATGGCCATACCCTGTGTCCGTGGAAGGAAAACAGACAAGGAGAAGTTTGCCGGTGCAGTGGACACCTATTCACTTGAACATCTTCTTCCGGATGGAAGGGCAATACAGGGACCGGACTACCATTACGATGGCACAAACTTCGCCGAAGCCTTTGATATAACCTTTGCTGACGAAGACGGCAAAGAAAGATATGTCCATCAGACTACATATGCTATAACAACAAGACAGCTAGGTGTAATGGTTTTGACACATTCAGACGACAGAGGTCTCGTAATACCTCCGAGGCTGGCGCCCACAAAAACGGTGGTGGTGCCCATATACCATGATGAAGACGAGAAGAAGGAGATAATGGATATGTCGGATGAAATTTCCAATAGGCTTGAAAGCTGTAAGGTCGATGACAGGGACCATAAAACACCAGGATGGAAGTTTAATGAGTGGGAAGTAAAGGGAATCCCCCTCAGAATAGAGATAGGAAGCAATGAAGTAGACGAAGGGAAACTAACCATTGTGAGGAGAGACACAGGGGAGAAAAAATCAGTTTCTATGGAAGACCTCGAAGAGAAGATCGAGGATGAGTTAAATGAGATGCAAAAAGATCTTTTCAGCAGGGCCAAGGAATATATGGAAAAAAACACAAGAGAAACAACAGACTACGATGAGCTTAGAGATACTGTGGAGGAAAGGGGTGGCTTTATCAAGGCTCCATGGTGCGGAAAACAGCTATGTGAGGAAATGATCAAGGACGAAACCAAGGCAAAGATAACCAACATACCCTCCAAATACGATGAGCCCAGTGGAAAGAGGTGCGTGAGATGTGGAGAGGAGGCAAAATATTGGGCCCACTTTGCAAAATCCAGGTAAAGGAAAAGTTTTAAATACTTTTGATGTGAAACCAAATATGATTCTTGAGAGTTGTATTCTCAAGGTTCAAAATATACAGTTCCCAAATCTTCTGAGTTATCTCAGGGGGGTTTAACATGCAAGGCGTAAGTCAAAAAGGGGAAGATAAAGTGAAGACAGGTACGACCACCGTTGGTGTTAAGTACAACGATGGTTTGGTTCTGGCCACAGAAAGAAGGGCTTCTATGGGATACCAGGTATCAAGTAAGAATGCTAAAAAGGTATACGAGATAGAAGACGGTATAGGAATAACCACGGCAGGTTCTGTAGGTGATATACAGACAGTGGTTCGTTATATGAAAGCCGAAACAAACCTGTTTAAGTACAGGAAAGACAGGAAGATGTCACCCAAGGCCGCAGCAAGTCTTATGGCTAACATACTACAGGGTTCCAAGATGTTGCCTTACATGGGACTGTTTATACTTGGTGGATACAACCAAAGCACAGAGGAGCCAGAGGTCTATCAGTTAGATCCTGCAGGTGGAGTTCTCGGTGACGACCCATATTATGCCACTGGTTCCGGTTCTCAAGTTGCATACGGTCTTTTGGAAGATCTTTTTGAAGAGGGGATGGACAAAGATACTGCGATTGGAATATCTCTCAGGGCTATAAAAAGCGCCTCCAGCAGAGATATTGCCTCGGGCAATGGATTTTCAGTTATGGTTGTAGATGAAAGCGGTTGCCATGTTTTGGATGACAAGGAAGTTGAGAACTACATGGAATAATCCAGAGCTTATGTATTTTTTGTGTTTCTATAGGTGTTTTGCAAATGGAAATTATAGAAGAAGTCAAAGAGGGCCTCCCGAAAAACGCAATGATTTCAGAGGTTTGTTTTGAAGGAAGTGATATAGTACTCTACACGAAGAACAGGGAGATGTTTCAGAGCAACGGCGACTTCATAAAGAAGCTAGTAAAAAAGCTGAAGAAAAGGATAGAGCTTAGACCTCACTCTTCGATAAGGAAAGACGAAGAAGCTGCAAAGGAAAAGATAGAGGAGCTTGTGCCCGAGGAAGCAGGTATAGAGGAAATAACATTTCAACCCGGCTTCGGTAAGGTTATAATTGAAGCTCTTAAACCAGGCCTGGTCATAGGTAAGGGCGGTAGCACGCTTGATGATATAAAGAAAAAAACTGTCTGGAAGCCCCAGGTCAAGATAGCACCTGCAATATCTTCTGATATAGTTGACACCGTTAGGAAGGTCTTGTACCAGGAATCAGAGTGGAGAAAGGAATTCCTCAACGACATTGGAAAGAGGATACATTCGAAGGATGTAGATGAGGTAGACTGGGCAAGGGTTTCTTGTCTGGGTGGTTGTAAAGAGGTTGGTAGAAGTTCCTTCGTTCTCCAGACCTCAGAATCAAGGGTAATGATAGACTGTGGTATAAAACCAAGCAACGATCACGAATATCCTTACATACAGGTTCCCGAGGGGAACATAAATACATTGGATGCAGTCGTTGTCTCGCATCCACATCTTGATCATATAGGTTTTGTGCCTTATCTCTACGAATATGGTTACAAGGGTCCTCTTTATCTGACCTCTGCGGCGCGGGATCTAATGGTCCTTCTGTGCTTGGACTATTTGGATGTAGCAAAGAGGGAGGGCAACGAAGTTCCTTACTCGTCCAAATCTGTCGAGAAGGCGGTCAAACATTCGATAGCGTTGGAATACGGTCAGGTGAGTGATATAACACCTGATATAGGACTTACTTTGCAGAATGCAGGACATATCTTAGGCTCTTCTTTAGCCCATTTCCATATAGGCGAAGGTGACCACAACCTTGTTTACACAGGCGACTACAATTTCGGCGAATCTAAACTTTTCGATAAGGCGTCGACTGATTTCCAGAGAGTTGAGACCCTTATAACAGAATCTACTTATGGTGAAAACGATGCTATACAACCGTCCAGGAAGGATGCCGAGAACAAGCTTTTGGAATATGTAAACAAAACAGTCGATCGTGGTGGAAAGGTCTTGATTCCGTCCTTTGCTGTTGGAAGAGCCCAGGAGATAATGTGTATATTAGATGAAGAAAGCAGGAAAAACGGTCTTGATGTACCTGTTTACCTTGAAGGAATGCTCTGGGATGCTACTGCTATCCATACAACCTATCCCGAGGACCTCAATGACAAGATCCAACACCAGATATTCCATAAAGATCACAATCCATTTACATCAGATATATTCCATAGGATAGGATCAAATGAAGAAAGGGAAGAAGTGTTC
>PWFY01000055.1 GCA_003554235.1 Candidatus Aenigmatarchaeota archaeon | reverse complement strand
GCCGACGTAGGTGTGATAAGGAACGCTCCTTCCAAACTGATATCTGCAGGCTGCGGTGATCTGATATCCAATATAACTGCAGTCGAGGACTGGAAGTTAGGTGAAAGGGACAACAATGAGTACTACTCCGACTATGCTGCTGCGCTTTCCGTCCTTTCTGCGGAGATGGTTATGAGTTCTTCTGAGATGATAAAAAATAGGGAGGAGAGAGGCATAAGGAACCTGCTCAAGGCCCTTATATCCGCAGGGATAGCCATGTCTATAGCAGGATCTTCAAGACCCTGTTCGGGAGCAGATCACCAGTTCTCACATGTTCTGGACTACAAAGCCGAGGATCCGGAGAACCACGGGATACAGTGTGCTATAGGAGCTCTGCTGTCGGCGGAGATGAGGGGCATGGACTACGGGAAGATGAAGAGCAAGATGAAAGAGCTAGGGATACCCACGAGTTTGAGCGAGACATCTATAACCGTCGACGAGGCCTTCGAGGCCTGGGAAGAAGCCGGAGACATAAGGGATAGGTACACCGTGCTTGATGTGAAAAGCTGCGACACGGAAAGATTATTTAAACGTGCCGGCCTCATATAATGCGTGATAATATGCCAGGTAACTGGGACCACATAACCAAGATAGACCCTGACAAGGAAATTTCAAAGGAGAAGCTCGATAGGGTCGTGAACAGCGGGACGGATGCCCTCATGATTTCCGGTACACAGGGCGTCACCAAGGAAAAACTCGAAAAGACGTTAAAGATGCTGGAGGACTGTGATCTCCCCAAGATACTTGAGCCTTCTGACCCTACGAACGTGGTCTACGACGGCTTCGACGATATATATGTTCCTTCCGTGATAAACGCAAGGGACCCGACCTGGATAATGGGCCACCATAAGGACTGGGCAGTTAAATTCGATCCAAGGTGGAACGAGATAACCAAGGAGGCCTACATAGTTTTGAATCCCGAGTCGGCGGTCGGGATGGTAACAAAGTCCAAGACAGATCTAACAAAGGAAGAGGTTGCAGCCTATGCAACCATAGCCGAAAAATACTACGGATTTCCTATAATATACATAGAGTACAGCGGAACCTTCGGGGATCCTGAAGTGGTAAAGGCCGTCCGGGATGCCCTCGACGAAGCACATCTATTCTACGGCGGCGGAATAAAGAGCGAGGAACAGAGCAGAAAGATGGCCAGATACGCGGACACGATAATAGTCGGAAACGTTATTTACGAGGAAGATCTGGAAGTTTACTTTTCAACTGTAAGAGGGGCCAAGAAATAACTATTCGATAACGAAGGGACGTTTTCTTTCAGATCTTTCATTTCTGCTTTTAATGCTTTCTATCTCTTTGTGTAGAACTTCTATCAAATCGACGACCTTTTTCATATCGGGCAGGTTCTCTATCTCCTTCCTGAGCTGGTCCAACCTTTTTTCCATCCTCCTTTCTCTTTTACCCACCCTTTTCTCCAGGTCTTCGAACCTCCTTTCAGTTCTTTCCATATATTCTTCCTCCAGCGAGTCTATCATATCCTTGACATCCTCCTCCGTGGGTCCACCATCATGGTCCATGGCTTCCTTCTTCTCCCCCATTTCCCTCATCGACTCCATCTCTTCCCGAAGGGACTTTACTTCCTTGTATTCACCGACCTTCTTCTCCACCTCCTTCTCTACAATCTCCACTACATCCTCCTCCGAAATTCCTTCTTCAACTCCCTGTTTCCCGATCATCTCCTCCAGACTATCTATCTTACTTTTTAACATATCGAGGGCCAATACATCTGTTTTTAGTTCCTCCACGTCTTCCTTCAACGCACTGTTTTCGAGGGCATTCTTTAGAGTCTCTTCGTCGACCGTTTCTCCTTCTCCAGCCATCCTCCCTTTTTTCATTTCTTCGACGGTATCTTCAAGTTCTTCTATCCTTTCCTCCGCCACAGGCCCTGCCGAACCCTTCTCGGAAACCCTTTCTTCAAGCCAGTCTAGCTTGTCTGTGATCTTGTCAAAGCCGTCCTTCCACTTCTCTACATCTTTGAGATCATCCTTGAGGCGTTCTTCCAGATTGGCAAGCCTTTTCTCAAGAACATCGGGAGTAGGTGCTTCTTCGTCGCCCTTTACTTCGGTCCTCAGTTCCTGGAAGTCAAGCTCGTTGGTCAGAACTCTGTCTTCAAGCTGGCTTATCTTTGCTTCTATGTCCTCGAGTTTACGGAGAACCTTTTCCTCGTCGGGCATATATACATCAGTTCACTCATCCGTTATAAACTTTGTCCTCCTCATCCACTGTAACCAGAGGGCTAAGACGGCAATGACCATCGTAGAGTGCCACAGAAAACCGTGGATAAATTCATAGGCCGCCGGACCGTATCGGACCGTGAAAAAAATCAGTGTGACTATCCGCAGAAGGTTCAGCGAGTAAAGGACAGGTAGCCCGATGGCCAGTCCTTCCAACTTTTTCTTTGCCGTGGAACCCGTTGCAACGATCAAAGACATCAAGAAGAAAAGCCCCTTCCACGAGGTGCAGTCCTCCGAAACCAGAAAGTTTTTCTCACCGACGGTTATCATTATACCGTCCATCTCTGCAGGTAGACCCAGCAGGTTTACCGAATCGGTGGAGAAACGGGCGGTGATTTCCTGGAAAGGATAGAAGTCAACGCCCCACGAAACTATACTCATAATCGCAAACATCACCAGTAGCTTTGTGGTGAATATCAGTATCTTCTTCATCTGTTCTTCTCTTCCTTCAAACATCTCTATCCCTGTACCTTTTCAACCAGCCTATAAAACTCTCCCTGTCCTCCTTTCTTATCGAGCCTACATCTTCACCGTCTATGTATTTTACACCGTTTCTTTCTTTCAACTCCAGTTCATCGGGCGAAGACACATATATCCCCTTTGAAACAAATTCGTCGGCCTGCTCATCGTCCATCTCGGTGATCAGGGCCTCGACGCCGTTTTCTTTCAGTGTATCGATAAGGCTGCCTTCCCCGCCCTTTAACCTTTCTGTATATATTATGCTGTTGTGGAGAGAAAGCTCCCTGCCTTCGGATGCAAGGCTTTCCTCTGTTAGTTCGTCCAACTCCCTTACAGGCACCTTCCCTTCCTTCCTGAGCTCCTCAAAGGTTTTGAGTCTGTCGATATAGTTTTCCAGTTCTCTCCTTTCCCCTTCCAGGTTTTCTATCCTCTTTCCCTTGGACCTAAGATTCCTTTCAAGCTTCTTTACTTCCTTATCTTTCATGAGTTCCTTCCTGATCCCTTCTTCTGCCTTGTTCTTTTCCAGCTTGGCCTTTGATGCCTCATCCTCAAGTTCTTCAACCTTCTTTTTCAACTTCCTGTTGTGCTCCTTCAACTTTTTCTTGTCCTTTCTCTCCTGTATGACCATCTTTCTGTAGTTGTCTATCTTTTCCTCGAGGTCCGTTTCAACCTCTTTTTTTATCTCCTCGTCCTGATCCTCATCCTCTTCGTGGCCGCCCAGGACTGTTTCCACGGCCTCCGAGACGTTTTTAGCCTTTCCTATCACCACAGACTCCTTGACTTCAGGGGTCAGTTCCTGTAGGTTCAGGTCGTCCATCCTGGCTTCTATATTTCTGAACTTGTTCTTGAAGCTGTTGTAGGCATTCAAAGCCGCTGCAAGTGCATCTCTTTCGTGAAGGTTTTCGTAGTCGTGCTTCCTTGTGATTTCTTTCTTGCCATGGACAGACATGTCTTCTTCAGGGGTGAATATCTCGGAGCCGAAGCTCCTTCCGATTTCTTCCACGGAAGATGGCAGTTTTTCTTTGTCCGTGGCCACCAGAACAGGCTTACCTATATCGGATATCCTCTTTATAATCTCCTTGCTTCCCATATGTTTTTCCGAAAAAACCTCTAAAACCTTGCCCTTGAGGTCCAGTATCGCAAATGCAGAAGTAGACCCCGGATCTATTCCGACTACTGTCTTCTTTCTTTTATCCATCTTTTTCTACCCTTTCGGACAGAACTTTTCTCAGCTTTTTTGCTGTTTTTTTACCTATACCATCCACACCCCTGAGCTTGTCTTCCGTGGCCGTGAAGACATTTTCAGGAGTTCCGAACCTGTCCAGGAGCCTCTTGGACATCTTTGTATCCACACTTGGAAGGCCGGCCAAGAGAAAGAGCTGCTGGTCCTCGAGTGTCGAAGGCTTTCTTTCTCCACGTATGGATATGGATCTCTCCTCTTCCTTCTGCTCCCTTTTTGCTATCCAGAAAAGAAATGATGCGGTATCTTCCTCGGATTCGGTCCATATTATAGGTATGGAAAGGTCTATCCCTATCGATGCCACGGCTCCCCGTATAGAGTTCGGGTGGACGTCTCTTTTTCCGTAGAGTCCATCACCCTCTATGATCAGTACAGGTTTTTCGAAGCTGTCTTTGAGGTCCTGTAGCTGTCCAAATATATTGTTGCTGAATACAGAGGACAGGAAGTCGTTGCAGCTTTTCCTCTCCACTGCTACGCGATCCGACAGTATGTAGTCTCCTACTTCCAGCTGTTTTGGCTTGACCTTACAGTTCTTTCTTGCCAGCTCCTTTACAACGTTGGAGCGGAACTCCCTGTTGTCTGCAAAAACAACTATACCTTCCTCTTCGAGGATCTCTTGTTTTTCCATAGACAGAAAGTTTGTGGTAATGGATTAATATTTGTTTGCTCAGAACTCACCCAGACCCATTTGGTTGTCTTTGTCACTCTTCATATCTTTTAACGTTTCCTTCATCCTCCTCTCCCTGTGCTTGCTCTTCCAGTAGTATGCTTCGTCCCTGGTGTCCTTTGCCATAAGCACCACGACTTTTCCGCTGCTCTGCCTTCCGGTTCTTCCCCGTCTCTGTATAGAACGGATCTCCGATGCTACAGGTTCGTAAAAAACCACGAGGTCCACCGCAGGGATATCCAGACCTTCTTCCCCGACGCTCGTGGCAACAATAGTGTTGTATTCACCTTCCTCTAATTTATCCAACCTCTCCACCTGCTCCTTCTGTGACATACCCCCATCTCCTGCCTGTCCTATAAAGCCACCGGGCTTGCACCTTTCCATTTCTTCCAGCGTTTCTACGATTTTATCCACCTGGTCCCTGTAGTGTGAAAAAACAAGAATCTTTGAATCCTTCTTTTTATTCAACTGTTTCTCTACTATTTTTTCCAGGGCATCCAGCTTCGGATGTTCTATACCCTTTTCCAGGAGGGAGCTTGTCTTCCTGAAGGCTGTGGCTATCCTTCCGTCCTTCATAACAGACTTTGCTGCCTTCGTCTTTCCTTCTCTTGCTTCCTCTCTCAGTCTTTTGAAATACTGGTACAGTGATGAAGAACCCTGTGTTTCCAGAAGCATCAGTCCGTGCTCTATCTTCATGGCCTCGGCGCTCTTCGATAGGGCGGCGTAGACCATCTTGTCGTTTTCTCCCTGGGATATCTTTTTACGTAGCCTTCCCTGCAGTTTCAGCAATTCCTTCCTGTATACATCTCCCGATGGAGCGTATTCCCACTGCTTGAGTTTTTTTATTCTCTCTTTGTACGCCTTCTCCAACAGTTTCTTTACCTCTTTGAACTCCTCGGGAAGGTCAACCTTCTTCCATTTCTTGTCCACGCTCTGTACGTAGTCCCGTACGTCCTTGTCTTCCTCCGTCCTTATCTCGACCTCGTCTATGTACAGATTGTCCATAACATTCTTTATGTCCTTCTCCGAACCCCCGGGCGATGCCGTTATCCCAAGTATCCTAGGATCGTCGGCTCTCTTCATATACATTTCGGCTATGAAACCGTAGGGATAGTCTCCTGTGGCACGGTGACATTCGTCGAATATCGCAAGGGTGACTTCGTCAAGATCTATCCTACCGGCTATTATGTCGTTCTGAGCGACCTGGGGTGTCGCAAAGAAACACATCCCTTTACTGTATTCCTTTTCTCGCTTTTCGGGTCTCACCTTCCCTGTGAGCACCTTCAGATCTCCTTCTGCTATCTCCAGAAACTCATTGAAAAAACGTTTGTGCTGCTCCACCAGAGGACGCGTGGGAGCAAGGAAAAGGATCTTACCACCCTTCTTGTTCAGTCGGTGTGCTGCCAGCAGCACTGCAGAAACGGTTTTGCCCAGTCCCGTGGGCAGTACCACAAGCGAGTTGTTTTTTACAGTCGTATGAAATATGGTCTCCTGGTAGAGGCGCTTTTCAAGTCTTCCCTTCTTTATCATTGGATGGTCGAAATATTCTTCGGACATGACTTAACCATTGGGATTGTAGTTAAAGAAACTTAAAACTCGTCCTCGTCTTCGAAGGCGCTCGGTGTTGCACCGGCGTGCCATGACATCCTGGGCCTTACCTTCATGGAGTATATCCTTTCGGAGTTGTCGTCTAGAACGATCGCAGCACCCTTTTTCCTTGGCAGATTGTTTATGTAGTCCTTTATGTCGAAGGTCATGTACGTCTGCATTATATTACGCAGTGCTTCAAAATCAGGCCTTGCCGTCAGCCTGTGCGATACTATGAGGTCGGACTGTGATATCGCATTTGGATGTATGGCACCGGGCCTCTGGGTTATAAAACAGACGGATATCCCTGGTTGCCTTCCTTCCTTTACAAGCGTGGTGAGCGGGCCGGATGCAGGAGTCTTGCCCTCTGCAGGGAGGAACTGGTGTGCCTCGTCTATTACTATCCATGTCATAGGTACGTCTATCTTTTTTCTTCCTCTCATCTTGGACATCTCTTCCTTTCTCCTT